>JARIDM010000151.1 GCA_029263945.1 Sporosarcina sp. | reverse complement strand
GACCAAGCAGAAGGTAAAAATGGTATTCTTCAACTCACAAAAAAAGATTTTACATACGCTGATAAAAAAGGGAAAGCCATTCGTATCGGAATAGAAACGTTAAAGTCTTCTGAAGGTGACTATCTATCGTTTTATCAGAAAGATGAATCCGCGATGAATGATGAACTTCTTAAAATAGAAAATGTCTTGGCCAATTCGTCTAGTTTTGACGGATTTGCCATTCATTCAATTGATGGATGGATGCGCATGAAGTGAGTTACTTATTCTATACCCTTTGCGCGTATCTAGTACACGTTAATCGCAAAAAAAGTGAGACACTGCCTACCATTAGCTTAGGTCTCGCAGCACCTAAATTTACATGTGTTAATAAAAAACGTCTTTGATTGTATTTTAATCAAAGGCGTTTTTACGACTTGTAAATGTTTCAGTCATTCAATCTACAAAACACTTATTTGCTACACTCATTTTTTAAAGGACCTAGCAATTGTTCAATCATATCCCAGCCAGATTTGCTGTCATAAGACTTTGTGAGTGAGCTTGCTAGTCGAATAGGGTCGCCGAAAAAGTAGCGTTCGTACTGGGTCTGACGTGTCCCAAATGAACTCATTGTAAGATCCCAAGCGAGCCTAAAAATTTTGGTCCGCTCTACTGCAGATCCAGTAGCCCCTTGTAAGTATTGCATTAAATCGTCTTTTATTTCTGATTGAAATGCATTTTCGGTAGGCAATGCGATCATTCCGCTTGCCCCAATGAGTTGAATGATCTCGCTGAATCGAGGGTAAAGCGTAGGAAAGATATTGCTCGCGACTTGAAGCGGAACTGAACTGGGGCGCATAAATCCCCACTGATCTAACGAGGCATCGTGTTCAGATTTATCGAGTAAGGCTTTCATTGTTTCTAATCCAGTAATGATTTCCGCTAGTTTCCCTTGAATATGTGGATACTCACCGACTTGAATGGTTTCGACGAGGCGTTTTGCAACGCTAAGTATAAATGTTGTTTTAACGATTTGTCGAGTAATCACTTGGTGTACAGTGAATGGATGAAAGGAGCTGTTTGCGAAAAACGCTTTAGCGACTTCTGTATTACGATAAAAGAAAACACGATCCCAAGGCACGAGTACGTTTTCAAAAACGACAATGGCATCCATTTCTTCAAAGCGAGCGCTAAGTGGATAATTAAAAGAAGACAGCCCACTTATATAAGACTCGCGACAGATGAATTTTAGGCCCTCGATGTTAGAAGGAACTGCGAATGCAAATGCCTCACTTGGATCAGGAAATAAGCTAGGTGCACTGAATACAAGCACTTCATCTGTTAAACCACCTTGTGTTGCAAGCAGTTTTGCGCCTTTAATAATGATGCCTTCTTCTGTCGTTTTAATGATTTTGGCGGAAACAGGTTCATCAGAAAAATGATCGTGGTATTGAGATCGATTGACTTGTGGAGAAATGAATGTGTGTGTGAACGTTAAGTCTTCTCTTCTTGCGCGTTCATATAGATTTTGAATATGTTGCGGAAAACAATTGTCTTTGCCTTCTAGAAATTGTGCTGAACTCGCAAAACTCATCAAAACAGTATTCAAATAGTCAGGGCTTCTTCCCATGAGGCCGTAAGTTTGTGTTGCCCATTGTGCGATCATCAGTCGTCTGCGTTTTAACTCGGGCTTAGTTGTGGGTTGAAGATAGGAAAGTCCATATCTTTCATCTGAAATCGTGGATTTAAAAGTCATATTTTCAAGGTTTTCTGGTGACAATTGATAATCATACAATGCAGCTTTCGATTTTAAAAGGCCGCTGAATGTTGGATGAGTTGAAAGCGGACCTTGCACAAGTTTTCCGTCTAACCAAATCTTCGCCTGCAACTGATCGATTCGTTTAATAAATTCTTGCCCATTTTTGGCCCCCACTAAATCCCTCCCAAAAATTGTTCGTTAGTATAGTTTATTATGTATTGTTCAAAATGTGCGCGCGTTAGTGTATAAGTTCATATCCTAATAACCTACTTTTGCTAAATGACACAACAAATTGTCCAGGAACGCTTTAACCAGCCGATATGAATTTCAAGAAAAAAACACGATGTTGAGGGTTTAACATCGTGTTTTAATCGTATGAAATAGGGTTCAACTATACGCTCACTCGTTACTTTCCATGATAGAAGTAGCTGTAAACGCTTTGACTTTATGTAGTGATTCAAGTGTTAGCACAATTCTACCCTACCCTAATCTAAGAAATTTGTCTTAGAGAAAAAAGTTGGAAATTTAAATTAGTTAAAAAAGTGACTTTCTTTATTTGACTGAAAATATATTCAATACTAAGCTTTTAAAAAACGGATAAAAGCGTTAGTATTATATGTATTGTTTAGAAACGGAGAGGTGAAGAAAATGACTTTAGGTAAAAAGATATATGGTGGCTTTGGAATTATGATTGCACTGTTACTGATGTTTGCATTTTATAGCGTTTCTGAGATGGCCTCGGTTACCGATAATTATGAAAAAATTTTAGATCATGATGTTAAACAAATGGATAGGGCAGCGCTAATTCAAAAAGAAATGGCGATGCAAGGAATGTTTTTACGTGCATACATATCAGAACGAGATAATTCATTGGTACCTATAATTGAAGAGCATCAGCAATTGTTGAAAGATGCTGTGCAAGAATTGAACGCTTCTACAGATAATGAAGAAATGTTAACTTTACTAGAAGAAATTAATCAGCATATCAAAGTGTACGATCAAGGTGCCAAGGAAGTTATAGAGGATGTTAAAACTGGAAAATTTCTAGAGGCAGACAAACTTATGAATTTACAAGTTCGTGATGCAAGTATTGGGATTGAAATCGCCTCGCAGCAAATCAGCGATTATCAAGCAGAGCAATTAAATCAAAAGCAAGCTACATCTACTTTAAAGGCTGAATCAGCAAAGCGTGGTTTAGTTACTTCTACAATTATAGATATCGTGCTAGCATTGGGCCTTGCATTCTTTATAAAACGATCAATTACGACACCTATACGAAAGTTGGTTTCTAGTGTATCAGTTGTCGCGGGTGGAGATTTAACGCAAGAAAATCTGTTAATTAAATCAAAAGATGAAATTAGAGAATTAGCCTTTGCTTTTAACAAGATGAAAGATAACTTAAGAACATTACTAGGTAGTATGAATGATAATGCGTTACATGTCACAGCATCAGCTGAAGAATTGTCAGCAAGTACACAGGAAGTATCGCAAGCATCTGATGAGATGAGCACGAATATGGAAAGTGTTTCTCAAGGTGCTCGAATTTCAGCAACTTCTGCAAAAGAAAGTTCGTTTGCAATGGAAGAAACTGCGGAGGGTGTTTACCGCGTCGCTGAGTCAACGCAAGTATTAAATGAAAGTGCCGCTGACACGGAGAAATTAGCAAGAGAACGTGGGGAAGCCATCAAGCTTGCGAATGATCAAATGGCTGTCATTTATGAATCTTCCCGTTTAACAAGTGATTTAATTGGTCGCTTAAGTAAACAGACAATCGAAATTGAGAACATTACCAACGTAATTACAAATTTAACAGAACAAACGAATTTACTTGCACTTAATGCTGCAATTGAGGCGGCGCGCGCTGGTGAACATGGAAAAGGGTTTGCTGTAGTTGCAGACGAGGTTCGGACATTAGCTGAACAATCAAAAGCCTCTGCAAATCAGATCGTTACCTTGACGGCAGGTATCCAAGCGGACACGAAGAACGTAGAACAAGCTGTTTCGGATAGTCTCTTAAATGTTGAGGAAGGCGTTAAAGTCATTGACGAAGCAGGTGAAGCTTTCGTTACGATCATAGAAGCAATTCAAGCAATGGGTATGCAAATTGAAGGCATCTCAGCAGCCACACAACAAATTTCTGCCAGTACAGAGGAGGTTTCCGCTTCCATACAAGAAATTGCAACACAAGCCGACGAAGCTTCTAGCCAGACTGCACAAAGTTTAAGTGCGGCTCATGGGCAAGCGGCAACGATAGGAGAAATTAACAGCGTTGCTCAAGATTTGAGTCGACAAGCGATCAATTTACAAGAGATTATCCAAGAATTTAAAGTATAAAAGTATTTTAAAAGTATGTTTTAGAGTTAAGATAATTTTCGTTGTCTTAACTCTTTTTTTTAGATTTGTATGGGAGATAACAGCGGTTATTTATTAAGGTACTCGTAAATAAGCGTGTAAGCCGAGAAAAGGGGTATTGTAAATAGAAATGATCCATTTCTTTTACTGATGTGATTAAAGGGATTGTTTGCTAGTCTTTAAACGAGTTGTTAGAATTATGAAATAGGAAGGAATGAGTGTATTGAATACAAATATCCTAAAGAGAAATAATGTGCATGTAAGCGGATTGGGAGAGAAAACAATCATTTTTGCACATGGGTTTGGCTGTGACCAGACCGTGTGGAATAATGTAATTCCTGCATTTGAAGACGATTATCAGATTGTTTTATTTGACTATGTTGGTTCTGGAAAGAGTGAGAAATCAGCTTATTCTTTTGAACGCTATGGTTCTTTACATGGTTATGCGCAAGATGTTTTAGATATTTGTGATGCATTGGCGTTAAAAGACGTTTATTATGTTGGGCACTCAGTAAGCGGAATGATTGGCGCACTGGCGGCGATTAAAAAACCAGAACTCATGAAAAAATTAGTTATGATTGGTCCATCCCCGCACTATTTAAACGAAGAAGATTATGTGGGCGGATTTGAAAAAGAAGATATCGAAGAGTTACTCGACATGATGGAAACAAATTATAAGGAATGGGCAAAGTACTTGGCGCCAATTGCGATGTTAGATGAAGAACGTCCAGAGATGATTGAAGGTTTTGAAGCGTTATTAAATTCCAATGATCCAATTATTGCGCGCCAATTTGCTGATGTGACTTTTAATTCGGATCATCGCGCGGATTTACCTGAAATTCCTGTACATACGCTTATTCTACAAACGAAAAGGGATGCAATTGCGCCACCGGCAGTCGCTAATTATCTGCATGAACATATCCCGAATAATGAATTGGTTATTATGAAGACTGGAACTGGTCATAATCCGCATATTAGCCAACCCGAGGAAACCGTAGAAGAGATAAAACGTTTCATCGAGTAGATGGGAGCGAAATGACATGGATGAACAACTAAATTTAGCCCCTTGCGGTTATTTCTTGTTAAATGCAGATTGGGAAATCATTGATAGCAATCAAAAGTTTAAAGAGATTACAAAAAGTGAAAAGCCGAGCGAATATTTACCAGATTTATTAACAGCCCCTTCACGTATCTATTTCCAAACGTATTTCTTGCCTACGATTGTTCTACATAAACAAGTAAGGGAAATGTATTTGAATTTCAGAATAGATAAACGGACAATTCCAGCTTTATTAAATGTGAATGAGCGCAATGGACTATATGAGTGCGTAATCGTCAGAATAAAAACACGTAATGAATATGAGAAACAGTTAATGAATGCAAAAAAGTCGGCTGAGCGAATTCAAAAAGAAACAGATGAGGCAAATGAGAAGTTACTGTTAATTTTAGAAGATGTTGAAGAAAAACAAATGGAACTGAAAAAATTAAATGAAGAGCTTCAAATACTAGCAGCTCATGATGAACTAACTGGATTGCCAAATCGCAGAGTTTTTCACAAGGATTTAACAAATGCAATTAGGCAAGCAAATGAAAAAAGTAACTATACATTTTCTTTAGTCGTCTTAGATATTGATCATTTCAAAAAAGTGAATGATATTTATGGTCATGCGCTAGGAGATAAAGTGTTAACTGAACTTGCGAAAAAAATGGAACAGATGATTCGACCTCCACATTTAGTTGCGAGAATCGGTGGGGAAGAATTCGCTATTATCTTTTATGAATTGAATGCTGAAGAAGCCACCCGCCAAGCAGAAGCAGTTCGTGAATTTATAGCTATCTCTGAGTGGGATAGTATCGCAGTTACAATTTCAGTCGGCGTAACGCAACACAAAGTAGAAGACACGTCAAATTCGTTATTTACGCGAGCCGATGATGCATTGTATGCGGCTAAACGAGGCGGAAGAAACCGTGTGATTTGTCAATAAGGTCAAAGTAAATAAAAGCGATATTCTATCATTCGATGAAGCTTATGAAGCGCTATTTTAAGGAGCCAAAAATGCGTGTCGACCTACAAGTTAAGTAGGTGGACACGCATTTTTTATACTCATAATACAACTTGACGCTTTAAGATATAGGTTGTTGTGCGTTTGCTTTCTTGCTTTTGGTCGTGACTGACATGGATAGTGAAATGACCGCACATATAAAAGCAATAATAACCAATGAGCCACCGACAGCAGGCATAATTGTTACACTGCCCGTTTGGCTGAAGACGATTCCCCCAACACCTGAACCAAGCGCAATCCCAATTTGTAGTGCTGAGTTGTTAAAACTCTGATGAATATCAGATGAAACCGGGTCTGTGGCAATAATATAATCTTGTTGGGCAGGTGCAAGTGCCCAACTGAGTGCCCCCCAGATCATCATGAACACAATAAAGACGGGCATTGCAAAAGTAGAAAGTGGGAGAACGAACAAGCTAATTGCAAAAGCGAATAGGATGATTAATATACTTTTTGTTGAACCAATCCGCGTTGCAAGGCCACCGCCAAATGCACCCCCACTTACGGCTGCAAGTCCAAATAAGAAGTAAAAGGCACTAATCCAAGTAGGATTTAGCTGCATAGTTGTTTCTAAAAACGGGGTGAAGTAGGCGTATACGGTATAATGTCCAGCCAACATGAACATTGTAGCTAAATGAGCAAATAAAACTTTTTTATTGCCCAATGCTTTCACTTGTTCACGTAATGGTTGTGCCTCTCCATTTGGAATCTCGTCTAAAAACTTACTGATTAAGACAATCGTTCCGACAGTCATAAT
This sequence comes from Sporosarcina sp., assembly GCA_029263945.1. Classification (GTDB taxonomy): domain Bacteria; phylum Bacillota; class Bacilli; order Bacillales_A; family Planococcaceae; genus Sporosarcina. The sequence goes on along the minus strand of JARIDM010000151.1, from coordinate 1,890 downwards.
GGCAATGCCAAGGAAAACAGTCCGCCACCCAAAAGCATTGGTAATGACAATTCCAATCGGTACACCTAGAACGAGCGAGGAGCTGATGCCCATATAAATGTAGCCCAGTGCTTTTGCCCTGTTCTGAGGTTTTGATATGCGGGCAGTAATCGTTAATGAAAGCACAATGACTAATGCTGCACTTGCAGCAGTTAAAATTCTGGCAGCCATCATTGTAGAAAAAGTAGGACTTAAATAAGTAAAGACATTCCCAACGAAGAATACTGATAGTGCGATTAAGTAAAGTTTTTTTCTTTCGATTTTTGCAGTTAACGAGAGCAATACCGGTCCGGCAATCGCGTAAACTAATGCGAACACGGTAATGAGTTGACCTGCTGTTCCAATTGAAACATTTAAATCATTGGAAATGACGGGTAGAATTCCCCCAACAACCAACTCTACTAACCCGACCGTGATGGCTGAAATTGCCAATAAAAATACTCTGAAATCCATGTTGTTCCTCCTACCAAGGGGTTTCCCCTAGTTAATAAACAGAAAAATCCCGATTACAAAAAATCTTTTGTAATCAGGATTTGACGGTTCCTGGTAGAGACCCTCGAACCATATTATCGAGGTTATACACGTTGATTTCTATAATAAAACTTTTCTATACATTAATTTACCATGAATGAAGAAGGTTAGCAAGGGAGGGGGATGTAGAGAATAAAGCTATGTTATACTATTGGAAGAATTACTGGAGGTCTACATATGAATGAGAAGCATCGTGATATCGAATTACATATAAAAACAGCAGATTTAGGGGAACGTGAAGACCAATCGCCACATTACCATCACTATGAAGCTACTTCCTATTGGATGTTGGATGAACTGTTTAAGCATTATCAGCTAGAAGAAACGGCTGGATTTGTCGATTATGGTTGTGGGAAAGGCCGTGTATTGTACTATGTTCACAATCGTTTTCGAGTGGCAGTAACCGGCGTTGAGATGAATGCAAATCATTACCAAGATGCCCTTTCGAATAAAAAAACGTATCAAAAAAATGTTAAAAGAAATCGCAAGCCAATAAATATAGAATGTTGCCTTGCGGAAAAATATGAGATTAAAGAGAACGAAACTTGTTTTTTCTTTTTTAATCCGTTTTCTTTACAAATATTTATAAGTGTCGTGAATCGTATTCTTGATAGTGTAGAACAGGTCAAACGCACAGTGGATATACTTCTCTACTATCCAGCAATGGAGTATATAGATTATTTAGAAGCACAAACCCCATTTGAATTATTTCAAGACATAAAAATCCCTGGAATCATTGAAATTAATGCCAGAGAACGTTTTTTAATATATAGATTTAAAGGATAAGTCTACTTACAAGAGGCTGGGACAAAAGAGTTTAATCTAAAGGAACGAAGTAATAAATCTGAAACCGTGTGAAACCAAGGTTCTTGTGCTTGGCCTCACGCGGTTTTTTTGCATCTAGCGCTTTTTGAAAAGAATCTAAAGTTCAAAAGAAAACGCAACCCGCTACGTAAAAACTTGATATTTTACTGACCCTCGGTATAAATCGAGGCGATGTGTTGTCTTTGTTTTGTGTTTTAACTAGATCAAAGGTCCCGTTTCGCCGATAAGTATGCTTAAAGTGCTGATAACCTTCGAAAAAGTGCCGATACAGACTCGAAAAGTGCCGATAACGACATGAAAACCGCTGATATCGACTGGGAAAGTGCCGATAACACAAAAAATCGTGTGAACCAAGGATTTTATTTGTCTTCACGCGGTTTGGGTTTTGTCCAAGCCACTTTTTACTGCTGAAAAATGTTAACTTTCACCTCTATGCTTTAGGAGACATGGGGAATCATACGTGTGATTTTAGCATACGATAGAAAAACCATGCCC
>JARIDM010000119.1 GCA_029263945.1 Sporosarcina sp. | reverse complement strand
ACTTGTATTAATCTTTATCTATACGTAGCTGGACGAGATTATAAGTTCGCAATGGCTAGCGCATTATCATTTACAGCATTAACAATTGTGGCTGCTTACAGTATGGTTTCTGATTGGGTAAAGGTAGAAGATTGGGCTGCATTAGAAGACGTTATCCCTACAATGGAAACGGTCTTATGGGTTTTGACATGTATTTCGATTGTATTAAATATAATGCCTATTTTGTTAACGTTAAAAAATAAAAAATAACGATGCGGTTCATTTATATTGCTTTTTTGTCAATCCTAATAAACGGGTCGAACTCTTTCCAAACTATATGTTGCGTCTCAGGTGATCATAAAAGAGCTGTCTTGTTTGTCACAGCCTACTTCACGAAAAAGCGTCTGATTCTAAAAAGAGTCAGACGCTTTTTCGTTATTTTTTCTTGTTTTTACGGAAGGCTTTGAGTCGATCATAAATAGCTGCTAGCTTCACTTCTTCTCCTGCTAACACAGGTTTATAAAAGACGGTGCCTTCTACTTTGTCAGGCAAATATTGTTGGTTGACCCAGCCCCCGAATGAACCTACTGGTGTGCTGTGGGGATATTCATAGCCAACATGACCGAGTTCAGCCGATCCTGCATAATGCGTATCGCGCAAATGTAACGGAATGTCTCCCGTATTTCCGCTATTGATCGCTTGAACGGCTGCGTCAAATGCTTTATATGCTGAATTTGATTTAGACGCGAGGCACATTTCAATGACAGCGTTGGCGAGTGGAATCCGTGCTTCAGGCATCCCGAGTCGAATGGCTGCATCTGTTGCCGCTAGGACATGTGGGCCGACTTCAGGTGCTGCAAGTCCAATGTCTTCGTAAGCCATCACCAGCAGTCTTCTATTGACGGCAGTTAAGTCTCCAGTTTCGAGTAAATGTGCCAAGTAATAGACAGCGGCATTCACATCACTCCCACGGACAGACTTTTGAAGTGCGGATAATAAATTATAAAAGTGCGTCCCTTTGTTGTCGCCAAATAACCCAATCCGTCCGAGTAGGTTTTCAATCAGCCAATCTTCTACGATGAGTTCATCGGCTACTTCATCACTTGCAATCACAACAGATTCAAGGACATTTAACGCTTTTCTAGCGTCACCATTGACGCCTTCTGCAATCATTTGAACTTGTTTTTCAGTGATACGAATATTTTTCTTCCCAAGTCCTCGTTCTTTATCCTCAAGCGCGCGTGTGAGTAAAGGTTTTAAATCACTCGGTTCTAATCTCTTGAGTTGTTTGATTTCTCCGCACCTTGAACGAATCGCAGGATTTACATCGTGGAAAGGATTTTCAGTTGTTGCGCCGATTAACACAATGGAGCCACTTTCAACGTGAGGCAATAATGTATCTTGTTGCAGCTTATTGAAACGGTGGATCTCGTCCAAGAATAGCAAGACTTTCCCTGTTACGCGTGCTTCGGCAACGACATCTTCTACATCTTTCTTTCCAGAAACGGTCGCATTTAACGCGATGAAAGGTAATTTACTCGTTCCTGCAATCGCATGGGCTAAGGAAGTTTTCCCGATGCCAGGTTCGCCGTAAAGCAACATTGAAGGGACATGTCCATTATTAATTAATTTATAAAGTGCGGTTTTCTTTCCGATAATTTCTTGTTGGCCAACAATCTCGTCAATTGTTCTTGGCCTCATTCGGTAAGCCAATGGTTCGTTGTGCAAAAAATCACTCCTCATAACGCAGTCTTTCTATTATACACGTCATGCAGCATGAAATCATATTCGGGTAGTGAATGACCTATTTATGCTATAATATTTTACAGCAACAAGTAAAGGACGGGGTATAAAATGAAGATTTCAACTAGAGGACGCTACGGGTTAACCGTTGTCGTTACACTCGGGGCTAAATACGGGGAAGGTCCAATCCCATTACGACAAATTGCCGAAGAACAATCCTTATCAGAGGCTTATTTAGAGCAGCTCATTCCACCGCTTCGAAATCACGGCATTGTGAAAAGTGTGCGTGGGGCTTACGGTGGGTATCAGTTGGCGAAACCACCTACTGAAGTTACTTCGGGAGAAGTCATTCGTATTTTGGAAGGTCCGATCCAACTTGTTGAAGGACTCGGCGATACCGATATTCCACAACATGAATTATGGCAGCGCATAACAGAGGCGGTTCGCGATGTAATTGATACAACGACAATTGCTGATTTAGTTAAGTCGAGCGAGGCGTCAAAGGTCGACAGCTATATGTTTTACATTTAAAAAACTTCAGTTAAGATAATAGATTCATCATAAAATTAGATTACTCATCAGATTGATTCAATTCCATGACTAAATTTAATGGAATATCTGTTGATCGTAGCGAAAGTCGCGGAACGCGTTCGATTGTAGCGTAGATCAACATTGTTCGGATATATTTGATAGAACAATTATGGAATTGACTTGATTTCTTGAAAGTTTAGTTGATAGGAGTTTTAAGAATGACACGTATATACCTTGATCACGCGGCAACAACACCAATGCATCCGATTGTGACTGCCAAATATGCAGAACTTCTCGGGACGCTTTTCGGGAATCCTTCAAGTATTCATGCGGAGGGCCGTGAAGCGAGAAAATGGCTAGATGAAGCTAGAAAAGTGATGGCACAGTCAATTAATGCCAAGCCTGCAGAAGTTATTTTCACTTCAGGTGGAACAGAAGCCGATAATATGGCGATTTTTGGTTCTGTCAAGGCGATGAAAACAAAGGGCAATCATATAATTACAACAAATATTGAACATCATGCTGTCTTAAATACTTGTAAACAGCTAGAACTAGACGGCTATGAGGTCACCTTTTTAGAAGCGGATCAGAATGGTTTAGTTACCGTTGAACAAGTAAAAGAAGTGCTTACAGCGCAAACGATTCTCGTGTCCATTATGTTTGGTAACAATGAGGTAGGCACGTTACAACCGATACATGAAATCGGGGAATTACTTCAGGACCACCAAGCGCTC
>JARIDM010000107.1 GCA_029263945.1 Sporosarcina sp. | reverse complement strand
CCAAAACACCGAAGTGTTTCAAACGATTTATTAAGTGCCTTGCACTTAATGTGTTCTTGACGTTTTGCTGTTCAGTTTTCAAGGTTCAAGGTTCGTTATATAGAAGGAAGTGAATTTCAATTCCTTTTATTTTGCTTTGCCGCTTCTCAACGACAACTTTTTAAGTATATCAATTACCAATCAGATTGTCAACAACTTTTAAAGTTGTTTTTTATCTTTTCTTTGTTCGGATTAGCAACATTTATTACTATAACATTATAATTTAGAAATAACAACACTGAAATATAAACAGTTTATTAGGAATACTCACCTCACTTCACAAACATAATTAGGAATAACTTTTTAGTTTAAAACTCTCTCCACAGCTATGGTTCTATTTGTTGTTAAATCTAAAACGGAACCATCGGAAGCTAATTTAATCGTAGGACGTAGGGCGGCGTCACGATGAACAAAAATCACACTGCCGGTTTCTCCGTTGGTTAATTTTACTTTCGTTCCTATCGTTAATTGTCCTATTAAGTTTTGTAATGCTTGTACTACCAAGATGTCAAACTTACCAAATTCCTCTTCAGTTAACATTTCAATCACTTTGAACGGTGATTCCTTTTCTCGATAGACACGTTCTGATGTCATGGCATGGTATACATCTGCGACTGCAAGTATTTGAGAGTAAATTGGAATTTGTTCTAATTTATCGCCTCTTGGATAGCCACTCCCGTCTAGTCTCTCATGGTGTTGAAGGATTGCAATTTTCATTTGCGAACGAATCAAAGGCGAATCTTTAACCATTTGGTAGCTATAAAGTGCATGTTTTTTAACTTCATTAAATTCATCATTTGTTAAAAATGCTACTTTTTCAATAATCGAGCTGTCTATTTTTGACATACCACTATCAGCAAGTACACCAGCAATTCCCATCTGTAATATTTCTCCTACTGAGAAACCCATTTCTTTACTAAGAGCTGCAGATAAAATACCTACGGCAACAGAATGATGGTATATATAATCTTTTGAGTTAGATACATCGTTTAGTAAGGTTAACATTTTTTTCTCAGTCGTGAATAATTCTACGGCAGGAATAATGATTGAACGAACTTTTGCAATATCAACTTTCGTACCTGCTCTCCAACTACTAAATTCCTTTTTGTATGCTTCTACTGTCTTTTTATATTTATCTTCGATTACTTCTTTTTCTAATTGAAGTTGACTAATTAATTCATCTGCATTTAATACTTTTTTTGTAGCTGTATCTTCCTTTTTTTCAATACGCTGTTGTATTTTAACTTCCCTTACGCCAAAACTTTGTAATACTTTTATATGCTCGTCCGTTAAAATCGTATTTTTTCTTACGATTGGATAACTCGTATTCATATATACATCTTCATATAATGTAGTACCTGGACGAAGATCACGTATTTTCTTTACCGCTTCAATCATATTAACCCTACTTTCAAGTAACATATTAAACCAACAGATTTTAGTAATTCAATATATCTCTTCTTAAAGTCTGTACTTCTATTTTAATCCATATCCTGCTGTAAATCGATACCTATTTAATATTAAAGTCAATCATTCAGTAAAAAAAGTCACCAATAAGGAAAAATCCTATATTGGTGACTTTACAGAGACAATAATTAACCTCTTTACACTCTATTTTATTACTCTTCTTATGAAGTTGGTTCTTCAGGGTTCGATACTTCATCAGTGTTCTGAACAACCTCTTCTGATGCTTCATTGTCTTCTTCAAGTTCGTCTTTTTCTACTTTTGCGACAGTAGCCACAAGTTCATCTTCGCCTAACTTAATTAAGCGAACCCCTTGCGTACTTCGACCAATGACCGAAATATCCTGAATGTCCATTCGTATAAGGATTCCGTTAATCGTAATAAGCATTAGATCTTCCGTTCCGTCTACTGCTTTCATTGCAACGAGCAATCCATTTCGTTCTGTCACATGAAGTGTTTTTAAACCGTAACCTCCACGAGATTGAATTCTATAATCTTCTTGTGGCGTACGTTTACCAAATCCTTTTTCAGTAACAACAAGGATTTCTTTCCCTTCAGCAACAACATCCATACCAACTGCTACATCACCGTCACGCAAACGAATCCCGCGAACACCACCTGCTATGCGTCCCATTGAGCGTATGTCCGTTTCATTAAATTTAATGAGCATTCCATTTTTTGTACCAATGACAATGTCTTCTTCGCCATTCGTCATTTTCACACCAATGAGTTCATCATCCCCACGTAGGGTAAGCGCAATAAGTCCATTGGAACGAATATTAGCAAAAGCAGATACAGGTGTCCGTTTAGCTATCCCGTTTTTAGTAACAAAGAAGAATTGTTTCTCTTCTTCAAACTCACTAACTGGAATCATCGCAGTCACTTTCTCCTCATTATCAACACCTAATAGGTTAATAATCGGAAGTCCTTTTGCTGTACGACTAAATTCAGGAACTTGGTATCCTTTTGTTCTGAATACACGCCCTTTACTCGTAAAGAATAAGATTGTGTCATGCGTAGATGTGTTGAGTAGATGTTCGACAAAGTCGTCATCATTTGTTCCCATTCCTTGAATACCACGTCCACCACGGCGCTGACTTCGATAAGTACTCGCTGGTAAACGTTTAATATAGCCATTATGTGTAAGTGTAAGGACAGAGTTTTCTTCGGGGATCAAATCTTCGTCCTCAAGCATCTCTGCGCCACCTATTGTAATTTCAGTACGACGTTTGTCACCAAAACGCTCTTTTACTTCTAGTAATTCTTCTCGGATGATTTCTAGTAATTTTTCTTCATCTTCCAAAATCGCTCGAAGTTCTGCAATTAACTTTTGAAGAGTATTATACTCATCTTCAATTTTATCTCTTTCCAGTCCAGTTAAGCGTTGAAGACGCATATCAAGAATGGCTTGTGCTTGTCGCTCAGACAGTTCAAATTTCTCAATTAAACCTGTCTTTGCTTCTTCCGTTGTTTTAGATGAACGGATAAGCGTAATAATTGCATCAATATTGTCAAGTGCAATTCTTAGTCCTTCAAGGATATGTGCGCGGTCCTCTGCTCTTCGTAATTCATATTTCGTTCGTCTACGAATGACGACTTTCTGGTGTTCTAAGTAATGATACAAGATTTCTTTAAGTGCGAGTACTTTAGGTTGTCCGTCAACCAATGCAAGCATATTCACACCAAAGCTTGATTGAAGCGCTGTTTGTTTATAAAGATTATTTAACAATACATTCGCATTTGCATCTCGTCGTACTTCGATGACGATACGCATTCCAGTACGATCTGACTCATCTCGTAAATCTGTAATTCCTTCAATCTTTTTGTCACGTACAAGTTCGGCAATTTTCTCAATGAGTCGTGCCTTATTTACTTGGTAAGGTAGCTCATTTACGATAATTGTTTCTCTACCATTTGCTTTTTGTTCAATTTCAACTTTACCACGAATAATGACAGAACCTTTTCCTGTTTCATAGGCTCTTCGAATCCCACTACGTCCTAAAATAATACCGCCTGTAGGAAAGTCAGGTCCCGGAATAATCTCTAAAAGTTCTTCTGTCGTAATCTCTGCATTATCCGAAAGCGCTAAAACAGCATCAATTGTCTCTCCAAGATGGTGTGGCGGGATATTTGTCGCCATACCAACCGCGATTCCTGATGTTCCATTAACAAGTAGGTTAGGATAACGGCTCGGTAAAACGATTGGTTCGCGTTCCTGACCATCGTAGTTGTCTTGATAATCGATTGTATCTTTATTAATATCACGTAACAATTCCATTGCGATACGAGACATACGAGATTCTGTATAACGCATTGCAGCTGCTGAGTCTCCATCTACAGACCCAAAGTTCCCGTGGCCATCAACAAGCATGTAACGATAGTTAAAGTCTTGTGCCATACGAACCATTGTATCGTAAACTGCACTATCTCCGTGTGGATGATACTTACCAATAACATCCCCAACGATACGTGCAGACTTCTTATGCGGTTTATCCGCCGTATTTCCAAGGTCCTGCATCGCATATAAAATACGTCGGTGAACTGGCTTAAGTCCATCTCTCACATCTGGTAGTGCACGAGATACAATTACACTCATTGCATAATCCAGGAATGAAGTCTTCATTTCCGTGCTAATATTAATTCCTTTGATGCCTTTAATCGGCAAATCTGGCATTGTTGATAAACTCCTTTCAATTCCCTAGTGATTACGCATCTAAATTTTTAACGTACTGTGCGTTTTCTTCAATGAATTTTCGACGCGGTTCTACTTCTTCACCCATTAGTTCTTCGAAAGTAGAATCTGCAGTGATTGTATCTTCCAACTCAACTTGTAGAAGAACACGTTGCTCAGGATCCATCGTCGTATCCCAAAGTTGCACTGCGTCCATCTCCCCTAGACCTTTGTAACGTGTGATGACTGGTTTAGGTGTTTGTGACAAGCGTCCCATAATGTCACCAAGTTCTTCTTCTGTATAGCAATACTCTTCTGTTTTACCTTGTTTGACACGATAAAGAGGTGGCTGCGCAATATAAATGTACCCTGCCTCAATGAGCGGTCTCATAAAGCGGAAAAAGAATGTAAGTAGTAAAGTTCTAATATGTGCACCGTCAACGTCAGCATCTGTCATAATCACAATTTTATGGTAACGTGCTTTTTTAAGTTCAAATTCCTCACCGATACCTGTACCAAGTGCTGTAATCATCGCTCGAATTTCCGCATTTCCTAAAATTCTATCAAGCCGTGCTTTTTCTACGTTTAAGATTTTTCCTTTAAGCGGTAAAATCGCTTGGAAGTGACGATCTCGTCCATTTTTAGCAGAACCACCAGCAGAATCTCCCTCTACGATATAAAGTTCACTAATAAGTGGGTCACGTGAAGAACAGTCTGCTAACTTACCTGGTAGGCTCGAAACTTCTAGCGCTGATTTTCTTCTTGTAAATTCTCTAGCATTTTTTGCTGCCAATCTTGCTTGGGCTGCGATTAAACTCTTTTCAATAATTTTATTGGCAACAGATGGATTTTCTAGTAAGAACCTTTGGAATCCTTCTGAAAATAATGCATTTGTAATTGTACTGACTTCAGAGTTTCCAAGTTTTGTTTTAGTTTGCCCCTCAAATTGAGGGTTTGGGTGTTTAATTGAAATAATTGCAGTCAGGCCTTCTCGTACATCATCACCCGATAGATTTGTATCATTTTCTTTAAGTGCGCCATTTTTACGCCCATAGTCATTCACAACACGTGTTAATGCCGTCTTAAAGCCTGATTCATGTGTCCCGCCTTCATACGTATTAATATTATTGGCAAATGATAGTAAGTTTTCAGCGTATCCACTATTGTATTGCATGGCAATTTCAATAGAAATCCCTTCTTTTTCACCCTCAACAAAGATGGGTTCTTCATGAATAGGCTCTTTCTTTAAGTTTAAATGTTCAACATATGATTTTATACCGCCCTCATAGTAATAACTATCTGTGCGGCCTTCCTCATCACGCTCATCAAAAATAGTGACACGAAGTTTTCGATTTAAATAAGCCAGTTCACGAAGACGATTCACCAATGTGTCATAGTCATAAACGGTTGTTTCTTTGAAAATTTCTGTGTCTGCTTTGAATCTAACTCTCGTCCCATTTTCTTCGGAAGTACCTATTTCTTTAAGTTCAACGACTGGAATTCCTTTTTCAAACTTAATGTAATACTCTTTTCCATCTCGGCGCACAAAAACTTCAGTCTGTTCTGACAAAGCGTTGACGACTGCTGCACCAACTCCGTGAAGTCCACCAGAAACTTTGTATCCGCCACCGCCAAATTTACCACCCGCATGGAGTACGGTCATAATGACTTCGACAGCAGGTCTACCCGTTGACTCTTGGATACCGACTGGAATCCCTCGACCGTTATCCTGCACACTCACCCAATTATCTTTTTCTAAGGTGACTTCAATATGATCACAGTGACCTGCAAGTGCTTCATCAATACTATTATCCACAATTTCCCATACAAGATGGTGAAGTCCTCTCGAACTGGTCGTCCCAATATACATTCCTGGACGTTTACGAACTGCTTCTAATCCCTCTAATACTTGAATCTGGGCTTCATCATAGGCTTCTAAATTCTTTTCTTCCATCGCCAAGTTTGTTCACCTTTCCTTTCTCGAACACATACCACTTATCGTAGTACGCACAAATGCAAACTCCGCAATTTTATCAATCGCATCTTAGGTGGTTACTTTCACGCTTCCTGCTGTTACTTCAAATATCTTAGCTTGGCGAATTGTCTCATGGTCAATTCCCGCTATATTTGTTGTCGTCACAAAAGTTTGAACTTCTCCCTGAATTGTATTGAGCAAATGTGATTGTCTATAGTCATCAAGTTCAGATAAAACATCATCAAGAAGTAAGACGGGTGACTCCCCGACCTCTTGTTTTACAAGTTCAATTTCAGCTAGCTTTAGAGATAGAGCTGTTGTACGTTGTTGGCCCTGCGAACCAAATGTTTGGATATCGTATCCATTCACATAAAAATGGAGATCATCCCGATGTGGTCCAATTAAGGTGAGCCCTCGTTCTACTTCTCGTGAACGCATTTCAAGTAACTTTTTTTCAAGTATCGTTTCCATTTCAGCTTGAGTCTGCCCCGAATGAAACTCTTTTAATGTACCATAAGAAACTTTAAGTGATTCCATTCCGCGGGATATCCCTTTATGAATAGGTTCTGCCCATTTTTGTAAAAGTTCCATGAAATAAAACCTTTTACGAATAAGTTGAACAGCTACTTGAATATACTGCTCTGTGTACACATCGAACATGACATCCTCAAAATTTAATTTCCCACGATTGTCTCTCAATATTGCATTTCGTTGTTTTAACACTTTTTGAAAAGTTAACAGGTCATGCAAATAAACAGGAGAAATTTGACCAATCTCCATGTCCAAAAACCTTCTTCGGACAGAAGGGCTTCCTTTTACAAGGTTTAGATCTTCGGGTGCAAACATGACAACATTTAATTGACCTATATAAAGACTTAAACGTTTTTGTTCAAGATGATTCACACGTGCTTTTTTCCCTTTTTTTGAAATGATAAGTTCCAATGGTAGATTTCCATATTTACGTTGGATGTCACCTTCTATTTTACCATATTCTTGTTCCCAGCGTATTAATTCACGATCATTTGATGTTCTATGCGATTTAGCCATTGAAAGAACGTAGATGGCTTCCATGATATTCGTCTTACCTTGTGCATTTTCACCAATTAAAACATTAATTTCAGGTGAAAAAGACAGATTGAGTGATTCATAATTACGGTAATCTGTTAATGCGAGACGTTCAATAAACATCCGCAGAGCCATCTGTCGTTTCATTTATTTTGAATTTCCCGAAATCAGGTATTTCTATGATATCGTCGTGTCTTAATTTCTTTCCACGTCTTTGTTCTTGTTCTTCATTTACAAAAACAATATGTTCTTCGAGAAACCACTTTGCCATTCCGCCAGAGCTAATCGCGTTAATCATTTTTAAGAGTTGGCCAAGTGTTATAAATTCAGTACTGATATTAAGAGCTTTCATCGCTTTTCAACCTCTCGTAAATTAATGTGTCTCCCTATTTTACAGCAAGTCTCTGCATAAGTAAAAAAAGATAGTCGATTACCGACTATCTTTGCACTTTAATAAGTTCGTACTGGCAATATGAGTTGAAGAATTGAGTCATCATCTACCGATTTCAAAATGAAGGGACGCATTGCGCCTGTAAATTGAATTTCAATATCTTGTCCATCAATTGCTCTTAATGCATCCATCATGTATTTGGCACTGAACGATATTTTTAACTCTTCCCCAGTAATACTGATTGCCTCAACAATTTCTTCAACATTTCCTACTTCAGGTGAATTTGATGAGATTTCAATCGTTTTTTCTCCTTCAATTGTTGAAAATCGAACAATATTGTTACGTTCTTCTTTGGCAAGTAGAGAAGCACGATCGATTGCTTGAAGTAATGAGCGGCCGTTAACTTTAACAGAAGTCTTACTTTCTTCTGGAATTAAACGCGATGTATCTGGATAATTCCCCTCGAGCAATCTGGAATAAAATAATACATTATTCGTTTTAAATAATACTTGTTGTTCAGCAATGACAATTTCAACAGGGTCTTGGTTATCGGCGATGATTTTGTTTAATTCTTGTAAGCTTTTACCGGGAATCACAAAGCTAAATGGAATTGTTGGCATCGCTTCTGGAGCTGCAAGTCTTCTCGCTAGTCTATGGCTATCGGTTGCAACACAAGATAATTTTTCATCTTCAACAGTCCAATGTACACCCGTTAAAATAGGTCGCGTTTCTTGTTGTGAGACTGCAAATACCGTTTCTCGAATAATCGATTTCATAAAGTCTGAAGGCAATGTAAAGCTATGTTCATCTTTGACATCAGGAAGGATCGGGTAATCATCTGGATTAGAGCCAATTAATTTAAATTCAGATTTTCCTGAATGAATCAGTGTTTGTAATCCATCATTGACTTGTATTTTGACTTCGTTTGTAGGTAATTTACGAATAATTTCACTGAAAACTTTTGCTTGTAGAACGATACTTCCTTTTTCAGTTACTTGAATTAATTCTTTACCATCTCTTTCTACAGGAATAAATGTACAGATTGTAATATCTGAATCACTTCCTGTCATTGACATTCCTTTTTCATCAACTTCGATTTTTATGCCCGTTAAAATTGGCATAGCAACTTTTTGGCTGATTGCTTTCATTACATCGTTAAGTCCATCTAATAATTCGTCTCTCACAATCTCAAATTTCATGACATACCCTCGCTTATATATTTATATTAGTTATTAAAAAGATAGTAGTAATAGTAATAGGGCCTGTGGATATGTGGAAAAGTCCTAGTGTGCTAATCATATAGAGTTCTCCACATGTTCATAACTTGTTTACGAGTGTGCACGAGTTATTAAACGTTATACACAGTTTAGTTTCTTCCAAGCACACTCTTTATGTCTTGGATATCTTGTTGAAGTGCCTGATCATCTTTTAACATTGTGGCAATTTTTTCGTGTGCGTGAATCACAGTAGAGTGATCACGTCCTCCAAATTCAGAACCGATTTTAGGCAGGGAAAAGTCCGTCATTTCTCGCGATAGATACATCGCAATCTGACGTGGAAAAGCAATTGCTCTCGTTCTTTTTTTTGCAGAAAAATCTTCAAGTCTAAGATTGAAGTGTTTTCCAACTGTCTTTTGAATGTCTAAAATGGTTACGGTTCGAGGTCTAGAATTAGGGATAATATCTTTTAATGCATCCGTTGCTAGCTCTGTTGTAATATCACTATTTACTAATGAGGAGTAAGCAACAACACGGATGAGTGCGCCCTCTAGTTCTCGAATATTTGTATCAATTTCATTCGCAATATACATCATCACTTCATTTGGAATGTCTATGAGTCCATCTGCTTTAGCCTTTTTACGTAAAATTGCAATTCTCGTTTCTAAGTCTGGCGGTGCAATATCTGTAATCAGACCCCATTCAAAACGTGATCTTAAACGGTCTTCAAGTGTTGGAATTTCTTTTGGCGGACGATCACTTGAAATAACAATTTGCTTCGATTCTTCATGAAGTGTATTGAAGGTATGGAAAAATTCTTCTTGTGTCTGTTCTTTTCCAGCGAGAAATTGAATATCATCTATTAAAAGCACGTCTACATTACGGTACTTGTTACGAAATTCAACGGCTTTATTATCACGGATTGAGTTAATAAATTCATTTGTAAATTTCTCTGATGTTAAATAAACGACTTTAGCATCTGGATTGTCTTCAAGAACATAATGACCAATTGCATGCATTAAGTGAGTTTTTCCGAGTCCAACGCCCCCATATATAAAGAGGGGGTTATAGGCTTTTGCTGGGGCTTCCGCAACTGCAAGTGACGCCGCATGTGCAAAACGGTTTCCAGAACCGATGACAAAAGTATCAAATGTATATTTGGGATTTAACATGCCCGAAACGGCGTTCGTTGTAGTCTTTTCTATAGGTTGTTTAATCGGTTTTGGAATCATAAAATCATTTTCTTCCATATCCTCTGGCACGATGAAATGTATAAAACGATCTTCTCCAGTTAACTCTGATAAAATCCCAGTAATTAAGTGAATGTAGTTGTTTTCTAGCCAGTCTTTTGAAAATGTATTGGGAACAGCTATTGTTACGTTTTCTTTTTCATATGAAACAAGTTTCGTTGATTTTAACCATGTTTCGAAACTTGGTCTTGAAATTCGTTCTTCTATTTTAACCAATACTTCGGTCCATAATTTTTCTAAGTGTTCCAACTCGGTGCCTCCTTTACCTAAGATTTTTAGCGTGAAATATGTATTATACACATAAAATCTTCGTGTGGATAACAATTATACAAAATTGTTGAAAAATTTATCCACAACGTATCAACAATTGTGGATAACTAAAATGTCCTATTTTTTGTGCACAACTAAATCTTTCTCATTGTAACAGGGAACACTTGTAAAAACAAGGGATTGAATGTCTTATCCACAGGACAATGAACGAGTGGAAAAACCTTTATCCACAGGGTTTTATATGTGCAGTTCTTGTCGATAAATGTTGTTGATAAAATTTTTTTGAAAAAAGATAGGCACAAACTTTTCCCGTTTTAAAAATAGAAAGTGTGGATAACTGATTCCAGCAATAAAGTTCCTTGTTTTATTCTAGGTAGGTGCTGAACGCTTCGGAAGGTAAAATAAATGATTGACATTGACAAGTAGAAAGTATTATAATGTACAGGACTGTCATATGTTTATAATGGCAATCGACTCAGGAGGTGTCTTAATAACATGTCTAAACGTACATTCCAACCAAATACACGTAAACGTAGTAAAGTTCACGGCTTCCGTGCAAGAATGAGCACATCAAGCGGGCGTAGAATCCTTGCAGCTCGTCGTCGTAAAGGAAGAAAAGTGCTTTCAGCATAAGGCCACTGTCACTCAGTGGTCTTTTTTTTTTAGAAATGATTTTTAAAAAATAATAATGAGTCATAATTATAGAGTATGTAACTTTTCAGGAATCATTAAAGTACTTTTTGAGTTTAAAAATGTATCAAATGGATCTGTCTAGTAATTAAAATGAGTAATGGAGCAGGTGTACTTAATGAACAAACGCCAGCGAATAAAAAAAGACCGTGAATTTCAACAAGTTTTTAAAGAAGGAAAGTCGTTTGCTAATCGACAATTTATTGTTTACCGCTATAAAAAGGAAGGACAAGCGCAATTTCGCATTGGACTCTCCGTGAGTAAGAAGGTAGGCAATGCAGTTACAAGAAATCGTATTAAACGTTACATTAGACAGGCATTCCTAGAAATGAAAGACGAAGTGCAACAAGATATGGATTATATTATTATTGCAAGACATCAAGCTGCAGAGATTAACTTTCATGAAACTAAAAAAAGTTTACAGCATGTTTTGCGTATTGCACGTGTGTTCAAGCGAAATTGGAAGTAGAAACGTACATTGTAAAGTGCTAAACTTTAGATAGCGTTTGAACGAATAAAAAGAAGGATCGAATTCAATCCTTCTATAGAAGAGATGATATGGGGGAAGCAATTTGAAAAAAAGATTAGGATTAGTACTAATAATATCAGCCTTATCTGTATTTTTGGCTGGTTGTACAGAGTTTAATGAGCCTATCTCTGCAGATAGTGTCGGTTTTTGGAATAAATATATTGTTTGGCCGTTAGTATCGCTAATCACACTTTTTAAAGAAGTTCTTGGAACATATGGATACGGAATTGTTGCAGTAACCATTATCATCCGTCTTGTTTTATTGCCACTTATGATTAAACAAACGAAAAGTTCTAAGCAAATGCAAGAGGTTCAGCCAGAACTAAATGCACTAAAAGAAAAATACAAATCTAAAGATGCTGTCACACAAGAGAAATATCGAACTGAAATGCAAAGAGTTATGTCAGAAAAAAAGATCAACCCAGCAGCAGGTTGTTTACCAATATTTGTTCAAATGCCCATTCTCATAGGGTTCTATCATGCAATTAGCCGGATGAATAGTACCCCAGAAATTGAATTAGGTTCGATTCTTTGGTTCCAACTCGCAGAACCAAGTATTACACTCGCTGTAATTGCTGGAATCATGCAGTTTATGGTGCTGCGTACAGGTCCTGCGATGGGGAATCCCCAGATGAAAATAATGATGTATATCATGCCATTATTTATCGTTGGAATCGGTACAGTTTTACCAGCAGCGCTATCTCTATACTGGGTAATTGGGAATACAATTTCTATTATTCAAAACTTCTTCATCTACAAACCATTTAATAAGGAAGAAGTTGTACCTGCAAAAGTGGGAGGGAAAAAGAGATGACAACAATGACGCAAAGTGGAATCACTGTTGAAGAGGCCATAAAAGCGGCATTACAAAAACTAAACGTTTCTCGGGACGAAGTTGAAATTAATATACGGACGCATGGAAGAAAAGGTTTTTTGGGCATTGGCGCAAAAGCAGCAGAAGTTGAAGTTACGCTGATTTCTAGTGAAAAAGTTGAAAAGGAAATCCAACGTGAAGCGGTTCCCGAGGTTCTTGAAAGTGAAGCTACAATCGTTGAGCCAAAAACAACTTCTTTAGAAGAAGAAGCGCAACAAATAGACGCGATCGCAGAAACGCAAAAGTATTTAGGGGACATCGCCAAAGAGATGAAAATTCTAGATTTAGAAATTACGCATGTAATTGATGGAAAGTATGTAAATTTCCAACTAGAAAGTAAAAAAGCTGCCTTATTAATAGGGAAGCGAGGGCAAACTTTAAATGCATTACAACAGTTGGCACAGCTTGTTGTCAATAAGTATGGCGATCAATTTAAAGTCGTTCGCATTGATGTTGGAGACTACCGTGATCGACGAGAGCAATCATTAGAACATCTTGCGGAGCGAATGGCAGATAAAGCGATTCGAACTGGACGAAAAGTACAATTAGAACCAATGCCAGCATATGAAAGAAAAGTAATTCATCATACGTTGTCTAGTCGGTTAGATATTGAAACACATTCTGAAGGGGCCGACCCTTATCGGTATCTTGTAATAGAGCCGATTCGTTAATAACAAAATCCTGTAGAGTTCACCTAAACTCTATAGGATTTTTTATTTGAAGTTTATAACTGAGAAGAAAGACATAAGTTTTAACCTATTGTACTAGGACGATGGCTGTAATTGTGTTAATATGTTATGTTAGAAAGTCATGTCTGAAAACACGTTATCCACATGTGAATAACTAATCCAGGAAGGTGAAATCCGTGAATTATGATACAATAGCTGCCATTTCTACTCCAATGGGAGAAGGCGCAATCGCCATCGTTAGACTAAGTGGAGAAGAAGCTGTCCAAATCGCAGATCGTGTTTTTCGTTCACCGAATGGGAAACGATTAAATGAAGAAAAGTCTCATACAATCCATTATGGCCATTTGATAGACCCATCATCGGGAGAAACAGTTGAAGAAGTAATGGTATCCTTAATGAAAGCACCCAAAACATTCACAACGGAAGATGTCGTTGAAGTGAATTGTCATGGTGGAATTGTTGCGGTTAACCGTGTACTCGGGCTATTACTAAAAGAAGGGGCGCGACTTGCTGAGCCTGGAGAATTTACAAAACGTGCTTTTTTGAATGGACGAATTGACTTGTCACAATCGGAAGCGGTAATGGATTTAATCCGCGCAAAAACAGATCGTGCAATGAACGTTGCACTTGGTCAAGTGGAAGGTAAGTTATCCAAATTGATCGGAAAACTACGTCTTGCGATTGTTGAAACGCTTGCTGAAGTAGAAGTAAAGATTGACTACCCGGAATATGACGAAGTTGAAGAAATGACGATTCCAATGATGGTCGAAAAATCAACATGGGTTAAAGGTGAAATTGATCAGTTATTAAAAACTTCTGCTCAAGGAAAAATTTTAAGAGAAGGATTATCTACAGTTATTATTGGACGGCCAAATGTAGGGAAATCTTCACTTCTTAATAGTTTAGTACAAGAAAACAAAGCGATTGTAACTGACATAGCGGGGACAACCCGTGATATAATTGAAGAATACGTCAATGTCCGCGGTGTTCCATTACGTCTTGTTGATACAGCAGGTATTAGAGAAACCGAAGATATTGTCGAACGTATTGGCGTAGAACGTTCAAGACAAGTGTTAAAAGAAGCAGATTTAATTCTTCTTGTGTTAAATAATGCTGAAGAATTGACGATAGAAGACAGACATTTATTCGAAGCGGTCGCGGGTATGGATGTGATCGTGGTGATTAATAAAACAGACTTACCGAGTAAAATTGATATAAATGAAATTAAAGCCATAATGAACCATGAAAAGATTGTCTCGACTTCATTATTAGAAGATGAAGGTGTTGAACAATTGGAGGAAGCCATTGCAAATCTCTTCTTTACAGGTGCTGTTGAATCAGAAGACTTAACATACGTCTCTAATGCAAGACATATTGCGTTACTACATCAAGCTTCCAGCACAATAGAAGATGCAATAAATGCTGCTGAAGCAGGAATACCAATTGATATGATTCAAATCGATTTAACAAGAACTTGGGAAATTCTCGGTGAAATTGTGGGGGACACTGTCCAAGAAGGACTTATCAATGAACTGTTTTCACGATTCTGCCTTGGGAAATAACTAGTAGAGAGAAGGAAGAAGAACATGCCAAACAAATTTGAAGCCGGCACGTTCGATTGTATAGTCATCGGAGCTGGCCATGCTGGAGTTGAAGCGGCACTCGCATCAGCGCGCATGGGGGCATCTACACTCGTCCTAACATTGAATATCGATATGATTGCCTTTATGCCGTGTAATCCCTCAATTGGAGGACCTGCAAAAGGAATTGTTGTGAGAGAGATAGATGCATTAGGCGGCGCGATGGGGAAAGTAATCGATAAAACGCACATCCAAATGCGGATGTTAAATACAGGTAAAGGTCCAGCTGTACGCGCATTACGTGCACAGCTAGATAAAGTTCTTTACCAGTCGGAAATGAAAAAAATTCTTGAAGAAGCAGAGAATTTAACACTGCTACAAGGATCCGTCAACGAGTTGATCGTAGAAGATGATGAAGTCAAAGGAATAATCACTCAAGTCGGGGCAATATACCGTGCTAAAACAGTTATTGTGACGACCGGTACGTTTTTACGAGGAGAAATTGTAATAGGGGACTTAAGATACTCAAGTGGTCCGAACAATCAAAAACCTTCCATTGAACTTGCTGATAATTTACGTGAACTTGGATTTGATATGGTGCGCTTTAAAACAGGGACACCACCGAGAATTAACAGCCGTACAATTGATTATAGTAAAACTGAAATTCAACCAGGCGATGAGGTACCTAGAGCGTTTAGTTTTGAAACAACTGAATTTATACTAGACCAATTACCTTGTTGGCTTACGTATACCTCTCCGTTAACACATGAAATTATCAATGATAATCTTCATTTATCTCCTTTATATTCTGGAGAGAAAATTGGACCAGGTCCACGTTATTGTCCATCTATTGAGGATAAAATCGTGCGCTTTAATGATAAATCACGTCATCAGATCTTTTTAGAGCCAGAAGGCCGTAATACACAGGAAGTTTATGTTCAAGGTTTGTCTACAAGTTTACCTGAACATATTCAACATAGACTGATTGCAAGCGTTCCAGGATTAGAGAAAGCGCAAATGATGCGTGCGGGGTATGCAATTGAATATGATTCAATTATTCCAACACAACTAAAACCGACACTTGAAACAAAGAGAATCCGAAATCTCTATACAGCTGGTCAGCTTAATGGTACATCGGGATACGAGGAAGCTGCAGGGCAAGGGCTAATGGCTGGGATTAATGCTGCTGCGAACGCACTTGGAAAAGAAGAGTTAATTTTAAGTCGGTCGGATGGTTATATTGGTGTGCTCATCGATGATCTTGTTACAAAAGGAACAAATGAGCCATACCGTTTACTTACTTCCCGTGCAGAATATCGTCTTTTACTTCGACATGATAACGCTGATTTAAGATTGACAGAAATTGGTTATCAAAGAGGCTTAATTACAAAAGAGCGATTTGAAAAATATACTGAGAAAAAGATGAAAATTGAAAACGAAGTGAAAAGACTTCGAAAGTTAACAATCCACCCTACTGAAGAAGCACGTGAAATCATGCTTGAAACAGGGGCGACTGAATTAAAGGAGCCAATGAAAGCGGCGAGTTTATTGAAACGTCCAGAAATAAACTACGATCAGGTCATCCGACTGATTCCGCTTGAGGAACCACTTTCAGCAGACATCATTGAGCAAGTAGAGATTTCTATAAAATACGAAGGTTATATTGAGAAATCATTGCAACAAGTCGCACGTATGAAAAAGATGGAAGATAAAAAGATTCCTGAGAATATCGATTATGATGCAATAAATGGGATTGCATCTGAAGCCAAAAGTATGTTGAATAAAGTAAGGCCATTGTCTATCGCGCAAGCGTCTCGTATGTCAGGGGTTAATCCGGCAGACATTTCAATATTACTGATCTATATTGAACAAGGAAAAATAGCTAAACTTCCAAGCTAACGTTAATTAAATATTAAAAGATAGTTAAACTAAGCAGATTTATACGTCCGTTTAGCTTACAATATAAAGTATATGATTTATCAGTTTTAATTTCAGGGTAGTTGGTGCGGGTACGTATTCCGTACCAACTTTTTTACAAAAGGGGGATTATACGTGAACGAAACACAGTTTCTTAAAGCATTACAAGAACAAGGTATTGAATTGACAGAACAACAACGTAGTCAATTCCGGTCTTACTTTGAACTACTCGTTGAGTGGAATGAAAAGATGAACTTAACGGCGATTACTGACGAGCCATCTGTCTATTTGAAGCACTTCTATGATTCGATATCTGCGGCTTTTTATGTTGATTTAAAAGGTGATAAAAGTATTTGCGATGTTGGAGCAGGTGCTGGTTTTCCAAGTATTCCTTTGAAAATCTGTTATCCTGAATTAAAGGTTACAATTGTCGATTCATTAAATAAGAGAATTGGTTTTCTTGAACATTTAGCAGCAGAACTAAAGCTTGAAAATGTAAACTTTGTACATGCACGTGCGGAGGACTTTGGTCAAAATAAAACGTATCGTGAGCAATTTGACATCGTAACAGCTCGTGCAGTAGCACGGTTGTCAGTGCTTTCAGAGCTATGTGTTCCATTAGTTAAAAAAGGTGGTTTGTTTGTAGCCATGAAAGGTGCAGCTGCTGAAGACGAATTAGTCAATGCTAAAAAACCACTGTCAATACTTGGTGCTAAATTAAAGAAAGAATACTCGTTTTTATTACCAATTGAAGAAAGTGAACGAAACATTTTCGTGTTTTTTAAAGTGAAAAACACGCCGACAAAGTATCCGAGAAAAGCTGGCGTTCCAAATAAGTCTCCGATTAGTTAACTTGTTTCACGTGGAACAATAAAGTAATGGGATCGAATGAGCTGTAAACTAGAAGTAGTTTGAAAAGGTGGTGCCGAAAATGAAAAGTCCTTTTTCACGTTTTTTTGGGAACGACGAAAGAGAAGATGGGTCTGAAGAGATTGAGGCAGAGCGAGAGGGTACTCATCAAGAGCAAATCGAACAGGTTTCCATTGACAAAATTTCACCTAATAAGTTCCAACCTCGAACTGTTTTCTCAGAAGAAAAAATAGAGGAACTTGCGAGAACAATCCATACACACGGTGTGATTCAACCAATTGTAATTCGTTCGCTTGATGATGACCAGTATGAAATTATTGCTGGAGAACGAAGATATCGAGCAATGAAATCACTGGGTTGGACAGAAGTACCTGCGATAATTAGAGCGCTTGACGATAAAGAAACAGCTTCAATTGCATTAATTGAAAACTTACAAAGAGAAGAATTAACGCCAATTGAAGAAGCATATGCCTATGAACAATTATTAGAGTTACATGAAATAACACAAGAAGCATTGGCACAACGACTAGGAAAAGGCCAATCAACTGTGGCAAATAAAATCAGATTACTAAGATTACCCGAAGAAATTCAAAAAGCAATCATGGATAAAGAGATCTCTGAAAGACATGCACGTGCATTAATCTCTTTGAAAGATTCTAAACAACAAATGAAGGTGTTTCAAGAAGTACTTGAGAAGCAGTTAAATGTTAAACAACTAGAAGTAATCATTAAAGATTTGTTAAATCCTGAGAGTGATTCACAGAAGGTAAAGAAAGCACCGCGTCCGAAAAGGAAGTCGGTCAGTCGTGACGTACGAATTGCTTTAAATACGATTAAACAATCGCTTAATATGGTAACAAAAAGTGGGATTGATGTACAAACCGAAGAAGAAGACACAGATGATTTCTATACAATTACTGTTAAAATCCCAAAGAAGAAATAGAAAGAAGCTCTTGCTCGTCGTTGGCAAGAGTTTTTTGTAAATAATACACTTCAAACAAAAAATTTGTTAATATAAGAAAAGAACCATATGAAGTGTATGGAGATAAGTAGGAGAGCAGGTGCAAGCGTGGGAAAGGTTATAGCGATTGCTAACCAAAAGGGCGGCGTCGGAAAAACAACAACATCAGTAAATCTTAGTGCTTGTCTCGCACATATAGGGAAAAAGGTATTACTAATCGATACAGATCCACAAGGCAATGCAACAAGTGGTGTTGGTGTTAACAAAGGCGATGTCCATAGTTGTATTTATGATATATTAATAGATGACGTTGATGTGAATAAGGTTATATTAGCGACAAAAGTGGAGAATTTAGATATTATTCCCGCGACGATTTCACTAGCAGGTGCTGAGATTGAACTTGTTTCAACGATTTCAAGAGAAGTTAGAATGAAACGGGCACTGCAGAACGTTAGAAATGAGTATGATTATATCATTATCGATTGTCCACCTTCACTGGGTTTACTAACATTGAATGCATTAACAGCCTCTGATTCAATTCTGATCCCTGTTCAATGTGAATATTATGCATTAGAAGGATTAAGTCAGTTATTAAGTACAATTAGACTTGTTCAAAAACACTTAAATTCAAGTCTAGAGATCGATGGTGTGTTACTAACAATGTTTGATGCGCGGACAAACTTAGGGATTCAAGTTATTGAAGAAGTAAAGAAATACTTTCAGGATAAAGTGTACAAAACAATTATTCCAAGAAACGTAAGACTGAGCGAAGCTCCAAGTCATGGAGAACCAATCATTGTTTATGATGCCAGGTCACGTGGAGCAGAGGTCTATTTAGAGCTTGCAAAGGAAGTGGTGCACAATGGCTAAAGGTCTAGGAAAAGGGATCAACGCATTATTTCCAGGAGAATCTTTATCAAAAGCAGAAGCGGTTGAAAAGATTCATGTGAAAAGTATAAAACCAAATCCCTTCCAACCAAGAAAGATATTTGACGAATCTGCAATAGAAGAACTTAGTAATTCAATTAAAGAACATGGTATTTTACAACCAATTATTGTACGAAAAGTTGGGACTTCATATGAGATTGTCGTAGGGGAAAGGCGATTCAGAGCAACAATAATGGCTGGTTTAGAAGAAATTCCAGCAGTTGTCCGTGAGTTAACGGATGAAGAAACAATGGAGTTAGCAATTTTAGAAAATCTGCAGCGGGAAGATTTAACACCGATAGAAGAAGCGGAGGCTTACCAAAACCTTATTGAAAACTTAAAGCTTACTCAAGAGCAACTTGCGTTTCGATTAGGTAAAAGTAGATCTCATATTGCCAATCATATTCGGCTTCTAGCACTTCCAACAAAAATCATGACACATATTACCGAAGGAAAACTTTCAATGGGTCACGGTCGTACCTTGTTAGGTTTACGTAACAAAGAACAAATTCCTAAAATAGCAGAACGTGTGTTGAATGATGGATTAAATGTTCGGCAATTAGAGAAATTGGTTCAAAGAATAAATGAGGATGTTCCACGTGAAACAAAACCAAAAGAAAAGACAGATTTGTTTATAGCAGAGCATGAGTCTGGTTTACGTGATTATTTTGGTACGAATGTAACAATTAAAAAGTCCAAAAATAAAGGGAAAATCGAAATAGAATTTTTCTCTAATGAGGATTTGGAAAGAATTCTTGAACTCCTAAATGAATGAGTTAATACCTATTTTGCGCGCATGCAAAATGGGTATTATTTTTATATTTTTACTTGAGTCAGTTTCATAATGACCTTGCTCTGGGGAATTGCTGTAATAAAACCCCTACTATGAAGTTGATTAAAATAGGTGGATGTGATCAAAATATGCTTTTTGGGACAACAATAAACGCATTGTTAATTATCGTAGGTGCAATTATCGGTAGGTTTTTACATAACATTCCGGAACGAATGAAAGAGACAGTTATGTACGGTATTGGTTTGGCAGTGATGGTGATTGGGATACAAATGACGTTTGCGACAACTCAAATAGTCGTTGTGATTATTAGCATTGTCTTAGGTGCAGTCATTGGCGAGTGGTTAGACTTAGATGAGAAAGTAAATCGGTTAGGCCATTGGATTGAAGAAAAAATGCCGCAAAGTCAAAAGAGTCCTGGAATTGCGCAAGGGTTTGTAACAGCAACCTTAATATTTGTTGTGGGTTCGATGGCAATTATAGGCGCAATCGATAGTGGGCTTCGTAATGATCATGATGTCCTTATTATGAAAGGAATTTTAGATGGCTTTACTTCTATTATATTAAGTTCAACACTTGGAGTAGGTGTTGCGCTTGCTTCTGTACCAGTCTTTTTATATCAAGGGATTATTGCAATGTTTTCAACGCAAATTAGTCGATTTGTATCGCCAGCGTTGTTAGAGTTTTTCATTGCTGAAATGACTGCAACAGGAGGGTTAATGATTTTAGCAATTGGGTTGAACTTAATTGGCCTTACAAAAATTAGAGTTGCGAATTTAATTCCAGGTATAGTTGTTGTAGGTGTAGTTGTTTTGATCATTAATCTGTTTTGACTGAAAACGATTATAGGCAAGGTGTATTGCGCGTGCTAGTATGCGACTCATTTCAAAAGAAAGATAAAGTCGTGTACTTTGTAAGACATTATGCTCCATGAAACCACCTACGTTAACAACAGCTTTAACGGAAATGTCTCCAATAGGAGGTAAGTCTTTTCCAACTGCTTGACCTGGATGTAAAGGTCCTTTCTGAAGTAGAAACTGTCCAATCGAGCTACCTTTTCCTAAGCAAGCATCTATTGCTATAACAAATGTATCTGGATTTTTAGCATAGGTTTCTTCTATATGTTCTTTTAAATTTAGCGCATGTAATGGATTTTCTAATGTACCAATAATAGGGAAGGGGAAATTTTTATATTCGGCTAAGCAAGCACCTGTTAATGGTCCCAGCGAGTCTCCAGTAGAGCGATCCGTTCCAATACAAAAGAAGGAAATGTTTTTATTGTGAAATGGGATCTGTTGAAGAAACAAGGTACTTAACTTCCAAATTACACCGATATCTTTATAATGAATACGATGAACATCTGTTGCTGAAACGATAGCTCGCATTAGAAAACTCCGTTCTGTTTTTAGAGTTAGTATATGCAAAGCGTGTATGAATTATACGGTAGGAGGAATTGCATGGATTTAAAAAAAGAAATAGGAAATTTATTAAGATTGTTTTTTAATGAAGCCACTTGGATAGGGATTGCACAGCAAGTATTTAAGATATTGTTTGTTATATTTCTCGCAATGATTGTGGTGAGAATTGGTAAAGTAATTATTGGGCGGATGTTTACTTTTCAGTTGAAAACTAAGTTAAGACCGTCAGAAAGACGTGAAAAAACGTTATTAAGGTTATTGGAAAATATGCTTTCTTATATCGTATACTTTTCAGCAATCCTCGCAATCCTTTCAGACTTTATGGACATTAGTGGATTGCTAGCAAGTGCTGGGGTACTTGGACTTGCAGTAGGTTTTGGTGCCCAAAGTTTAGTGAAAGATGTCATTTCTGGCTTTTTCATTATATTTGAAGACCAGTTTTCCGTAGGTGACTATGTACAAATTGGCGAAGCCCTTGGTACAGTTGAAGAGATTGGATTACGTACAACAAAAATTAGTGCGTATGGTGGAGAAATTCACATTATTCCAAATGGAAATATAAATGAAGTAGTGAACTACTCGATTAGTAACTCTTTAGCGGTAATGGATATTCGCATTGCTTACGAAACAGATATACAACGGGCCGAAAGTTTAATCGAAGAGTTTATTGGAGGATTGACAAGTAAATACGATGAATTAGTCTCACCACCAACGTTAATCGGGGTAGAAGACTTATCCGGCTCTGAGATTGTCTTTAGAGTAACTGCAGAAACACAACCTGTGATGCAATGGGCTTTTGGAAGAAAGTTTAGAAAGGATTTAAAACTATTCTTAGATTCACATGGTATTGAAATACCTTATCCTAAAATGATTACCTATCAACGAAAAGAAGGGGAAGAAGAGGATGAATCCAAAAGAGTTTAAGCTAAATGACGTGGTTGAAATGAAGAAACAGCATCCGTGTGGCACAAACGCTTGGAAAATTATTCGCATGGGGGCAGATATTCGTATTAAGTGCGAAGGTTGTGGGCATAGTGTCATGATCCCTCGTAATGAATTTACAAAAAAAATGAAAAAAGTAATCGTCGAAGCGCCTGAAAAATAGGAAGATAGACATTTGTTGCGATTATCTCTATAATAGAAGAGTTGAATGTGAATATATAAGTAAAAAGTGTATATATAGAAAGGTAGTGGAATAGATGTCTTTAACAGCTGGAATCGTTGGTCTTCCAAACGTTGGAAAGTCAACATTATTTAACGCAATTACAAAAGCAGGCGCGGAAGCTGCTAACTATCCATTTTGCACAATAGATCCAAATATCGGTATTGTTGAGGTACCAGATGAAAGATTAGATAAGTTAACAGAACTTGTGACACCAAAAAAGACAGTCCCAACAGCATTTGAGTTTACGGATATTGCTGGAATTGTTGAGGGTGCAAGTAAAGGAGAAGGGCTGGGCAATAAGTTCTTATCTCACATTCGTGAAGTAGACGCAATTTGCCAAGTTGTTCGCTGTTTTGTTGA
>JARIDM010000103.1 GCA_029263945.1 Sporosarcina sp. | reverse complement strand
TTCCAGCAATTGCAAGTGATAAAGTCATCCCACGTGCACCTTCTCCGCGGAGAAGAATTGCTGGGTACTTCAACGTTAATTTAGAACCAATGTTGCCGTCGATCCATTCCATCGTTCCATGTGCAGCAACATCTGCACGTTTGGTTACGAGGTTATAGACGTTATTTGCCCAGTTTTGAATCGTTGTATAACGACAATAAGCATCCTTCTTAACAATGATCTCAACAACAGCACTGTGCAATGAGTTCGATGTAAATACAGGTGCCGTACATCCCTCTACGTAATGGACACTTGCGCCTTCATCGACAATAATCAGTGTACGCTCAAACTGTCCCATATTCTCAGAGTTAATACGGAAATAGGCTTGTAGTGGAGATTCCACTTTGACACCTGGTGGTACATAGATGAACGATCCACCCGACCATACTGCAGAGTTAAGTGCTGCAAACTTATTATCACTGTTTGGAATTACTGTACCCCAATACTTCTTGAAGATTTCTTCATCTTCTTTTAGCGCGGAATCGGTATCTTTAAAGATGATGCCCATATCCGTTAGCTCTTGTTTCATATTGTGGTAAACAACTTCTGATTCATATTGAGCAGAAACCCCTGCCAAATATTTTTGTTCCGCTTCAGGAATTCCAAGTTTGTCAAAGGTACGTTTGATTTCCTCTGGAACTTCATCCCAAGAACGTTCAGTTCCTTCTGACGCTTTTACGTAGTACGTAATTTCGTCAAAGTCAAGTGAGTTAAGATCTCCTCCCCACTGAGGTGTTGGCATATTGTAAAATAGTTCCAACGATTTCAAACGATAATCTAACATCCATTGTGGCTCATCTTTCATAGAAGAAATTTCTTCAACGATTTCACGAGTTAATCCACGTTCAGAACGGAATACAGAGACATCTCCATCATTAAAACCATATTCGTAATCGCCCATTTCAGGCATTTTTTTAGCCATTAATTATTCCTCCATTCTACCATTTTCATGAATCTTCTCTTCCAACGCCTTTTTCCATTGCTTTCCACGCAAGTGTCGCACACTTAATACGTGCCGGGAACTTTGCCACACCAGAAAGTGCTTCAATATCCCCAAGGTCGATAGAGTCGTCATATTCTTCGCTCAACATAATTGCTGAAATGGTATCTGCAAGTGAAAGTGCATCTTTCACAGGTTTCCCTTTTATTAATTGGGTCATCATCGATGCAGATGCCATCGAAATTGAACATCCTTCTCCTTCGAATTTCGCATCTTGAACGACATCATCTTCGATTTCCATCGTTAGATGAATGACATCTCCGCACGTCGGATTATTCATATCTACGGTAATACTACTTTCTTCTATAATACCTTTATTTCTCGGTGTTTTATAATGATCCATAATAACAGAACGATAAAGTTGGTCTAGATTTTTAGTTGACATCGTTGAAATACTCCTTTGCAATTTGGAGTCCATCCACGAGGCGATCCACGTCTTCCTTTGTGTTATAAACATAGAAGCTAGCACGTGCTGTCGCAGAAACGTCAAGCCACTTCATCAGCGGTTGCGCACAATGGTGTCCAGCTCTTACAGCAATTCCGTGCATATCGAGAACAGTCGCGAGGTCATGCGGATGTACACCTTCAACATTAAACGTAATGACACCTGCACGTTTTTCTGCATCTAGTGGGCCGTAAACGGTCAGTCCTTCAACCTTCGCAAATTTCTCAAGTGCATAGGCTGCAAGTTGATGTTCATGCTGTTCAATCTGATCCAGTCCAATTTCTTCAAGATAATCAATTGCCGCACCGAGGCCAATTGCGCCTGCGATAATCGGTGTCCCACCTTCGAATTTCCACGGAAGCTCTTTCCATGTCGATTCATAAAGGCCAACAAAATCAATCATCTCTCCACCAAACTCAACTGGTTCCATTGCATTCAACAAACTTTTCTTGCCATAAAGAACGCCAATTCCTGTTGGCGCAGCCATCTTATGTCCAGAAAAGGCATAGAAATCACAATTTAATGCTTGCACATCCACCTTTAAATGGGGCGCAGCTTGTGCACCATCTACAACCATTACCGCACCATTTTCATGTGCAATTTCTGTAATTTCTTTAATCGGATTAATCGTCCCTAGCACGTTAGATACATGCATAATCGAAACAATTTTCGTCCGATTCGTTACAGTTGCGCGCACTTTTTCCAGGGAGAGGGTCCCGTCATCTTCTAACTCAACGTATTTCAGGATTGCACCCTTCTCTTTAGCCAGTTGTTGCCACGGAATAATATTAGAGTGGTGCTCCATATGCGTAATGACGATTTCGTCACCTTCTGTAACATTTGCACGGCCATAGCTTTCTGCAACCATATTTAATGCTGTCGTTGTTCCGCGTGTAAAGACAATCTCTTCTCTCGACTTCGCATTGATGAAAGCACGCACTTTATCGCGCGCACCTTCATAACCTTCTGTCGCTCGATTGCCTAGTGTATGCACCCCGCGGTGGACATTTGAATTATCATATAAGTAATAGTTGCTCATTGCATCGATTACTTGTTGAGGTTTTTGGGATGTTGCAGCACTGTCAAGATAAACAAGCGGATGCCCATTTATTTCTTGGTCAAGTATCGGGAAATGTTTGCGTATGTCTTTACTAAGCATTAGCGCACTTTCCTTTCAATTACCTCCGTCAGCAGCTTCTTCACACCTTCGACTTTTAACTCTGCGACGACTGGTGCTAAGAATCCGTGAATGATCAGGCGTTCTGCTTCTGTTTTGGAAATACCACGACTCATTAAATAGAACATTTCAAGTGGGTCGACACGACCTACTGAAGCTGCGTGACCTGCAGTTACTTCGTCCTCTCCAATGAGTAGAACTGGGTTTGCATCTGCACGGGCGCGTTTACTTAGGATTAACATACGAGATTCTTGCTCGGCATTAGATCCTGTTCCACCCTTAACAATTTGGCCAATTCCATTAAAAATAACCGTTGCTTCATCTTTTACAACAGCATGTTTTAAAATCATGCCGTTTGTATTTTTACCGGTACTAATAATTTTCGTTGTATAGTTTTCACGTTGTTTACCCGTACCAACAACAACTGTTTTCATATCACAGCCAGAGCCATCTCCAACTAAATGCGTAATGTTCTCTGCGATCGTGTTGCTGTCATTCATAAGACCAAGCGCCCAGTTTAACTGACTATCTCGTCCAGTCACGCCGCGGCGGCTCACAAATGTATTGAAACCAGTCGGTAAACCATCGACTGCACCATAAGTTACTTGTGCATTGTCGCCTGTGAATACTTCTGCAACAATATTTGCTTGTCCCTTAGCTTCCGATACAGTTGACATGTAATTTTCGATATACGTTAATGAACTGTTCGCTTCTGCTACCACTATTACGTGATTAAACAATGAAGCTTCTTCATTGTCATGTAAGAATAGCGCTTGGATTGGCTCTTCAACGACAACGTTTTTAGGAATGTAAACAAATACGCCACCATTCATATAGGCTGCGTTTAATGCAGTCAATTTATGCTCGTCAACTTTGACACCTTTTGTCATATAATACTTTTGTACGAGTTCTGCATGCTCACGCGATGCAGTGAAAATATCCGTTAAAATGACACCTTTTGCCTTCAAGTCTTCTGATAACGAGACAAAAGCTGGTGTATTATTATGTTGTACATAAACATTCGTTTCTTCTGCTACAGTAAAGAGTGCTTGTGCTTCTTTTGGTAGTTCGTCTAGTGATGCATAAACTGAACTTTCTACAGTATGCGTCGGGAATTCTGTAAAATTCCAACGATCAATTCTTGTTTTATCTGGTTTTGGCATCGGAAGCTGTTCCAATTTAGCAAATGCATCTGCACGGAAGTCTGTCATCCACGCAGCTTCATTCATCTTTTTTGAAAAGGAACGCACATCCTGTTCGGTTAATGCCAATTTTGTTTCAACCGTCATTTGAATGGTCCCCTTTCTTATGCTTCTTGCTCTTCTGCTGCTGGTTCAATACCTAATTCGTCATGTAACCAGTCATAGCCGTGTTCTTCTAATTGATGCGCTAATTCTGCACCGCCTGATTTAGCAATACGACCTTCAATCATTACGTGTACATGATCTGGTGTAATGTAATCTAATAGACGTTGGTAGTGTGTAATGATCAGACAGCCGAACTCTTCACCGCGCATATCATTAATGCCTTTTGCAACAATTTTAAGGGCATCAATGTCAAGACCTGAGTCAATTTCATCAAGCACAGCAAATTTCGGTTTTAACATCGTCATTTGAAGAATTTCGTTACGTTTCTCTTCTCCACCTGAGAAGCCTTCGTTTAGATAACGTGTGGCCATGTCTTCGCTCATTTCAAGCGCTTCCATTTTTTTATCTAACTCACGAATAAAGCCCATCAATGGAATTTCATCGCCTTCTTCACGTTTCGCGTTAATCGCTGAACGTAAGAAGTCAGCATTTGTAACGCCAGTTACTTCGCTTGGGTATTGCATGCCAAGGAAGATTCCTGCTTGTGCGCGTTTGTCTACTTCCATTTCAAGCACATCTTCACCATCAAGTGTGATTGTACCTGCTGTTACTTCATATCTAGGGTGTCCCATAATCGCTTGTGCAAGCGTAGATTTTCCTGTACCGTTTGGACCCATAATTGCGTGGATCTCGTTTGAATTAAGCGTTAAATCAACGCCCTTTAATATTTTCTTGCCTTCAATCTCAACGTGAAGGCCCTTAATTTCTAAAATTGCCATTCCAATACCTCCAATATAATCAGTGCGAATGGATATCCATTCTTTATTTAGTATCATTCTAATCTTACCCGAAAAAGCATTCGCTTGCAAATCATTAAGAATCAATCTACTTTGTTACCCTACTGTTAAATTAAGTCTTCGTACGAAACAGATGTCCTTTGGCCAATTAGTTCTCATTTAGCATAAAATCAATGAGAATCCGTTGTTGAGGAAACTGCCCTTTTGTCTTTCGTGAATCGGGCTACGATCATTGCTAAAGCACCATCGCCTGTAACATTTGTCGCTGTACCGAAACTATCTTGTGCCATATACAGTGCGATCATCAGGGCTACCATTGATTCATCAAAACCAAGCATCGTTCCTAATAGACCAACCGCTGCATAGACTGCGCCCCCAGGTACGCCTGGTGCTGCAATCATCGTGATACCTAACATAAAGATGAACGGCAAGTAAGATAAAAACACCACTGGCAAATCATTCATCAAAAGAACCCCAATCGAACAAGAGACAAGGGTAATTGTACTACCTGAAAGGTGAATCGTCGCAAAGAGCGGAATTGTAAAGTCTGTAACCTTTTCAGAAGCGCCTGTTTTACGCGCTTGTCTTAATGTGACGGGAATCGTCGCAGCTGATGATTGCGTACCCAGTGCTGTAAAGTAAGCAGGTGCCATGATTTTCAGTAACGCAAATGGATTTTTCTTCGAAAGCGATCCCGCGATTGTGTACTGAATTGTCAACATAATCAGGTGTAAAACAATAATCATCACAAATACAACCGAAAACACGGAAAGTACTTTTGCGACTTCTCCTGTGTACGTCATATTCAAGAAAATACCGAAAATATGAAAAGGAAGTAAAGGAATAATAACAAAGGAAATAACTTTTTCGACAATGGCATTGAGTTCATCAAAGACAGCGAGCATCGATTTGCTTTCAATGGCAGCCATGCCAATTCCAAAGACGAAAGCAACAAGAAGTGCCGTCATCACACCCATTATCGGTGTCATCTCTAACTCAAAGAAAGAAGTTGCTGCTTCTCGTGCAGCTTCTCCGATATTCGCTTTCCCTACACTGCCTATAAAACCAGGAAGGATGGTTGTTGCTGCAAAAAACGCGAAAATTCCAGCGAAAATCGTTGAAGTATAAGCAATGACCGTTGCGAACCCAAGTAGCTTTCCAGACCCTTTGCCAAGCTTGGCAATTCCCGGTGCGATAAATCCAATAATAATTAAAGGAACGATGAAGTTCAAAAAACCACCGAAAATCATATTAAAAGTTGCCCAAAGTTTCGTAAACCACTTTGCAAAGCCTTCACTTATGCCTGGTAACAATAAGCCTAATCCTATAGCAAGTCCAATTGCGATTAATATCCTCCAAATTAGCCCTATCTTTATTTTCATCTTAATTCCTCCTATATATACCTATTTTGTTACTGAACATTAAGATAACATATTAACCCATAGAATACATGCGTCTTTCAATGTATTTTGTCAATTTTCACTAAAAAAGGTGTTACGCCGCTTAAGCAGTCTCATTCATTTGCGCGTTGATGTCTACCTCGAAAATGAATGTTAAAAGTTACATAAACGGAATTACATCCATTTAAGCGCTTCACACTGCATAGGTAGCAACCTCTAGGGGGGCGAAAACACGACTTCTATACATACCTTGTATAAGACGAACCAGTAGACGTATAATTGCGATTCTAGCGCTATTAATCTCTACGTTAAAGCTAGATAAGTTTCGGCAATCACACAACCGCGTACAAACTCTCCCTTTCCGTACATAAAGAACTTTCCTGGTTGTAGAAACACTTCATTATTTTACAGTGTAGAATAATTAACTTCACACATTAACTTGACATAAAATTCTAAAAAATATAGCATTGGGAGTAACTTAAATACATTCACTAGGGGTGTTAGTTAACTGAGATGAGTATTTACTCAAACCCTTTGAACCTGAACTAGTTAAAACTAGCGTAGGAAAGTGTTGATCTAATACATACTAAAACTTACTTAAAGATTAAGGCTGTCTTATCTTATTCTTTATAGGTAATTATTTGTATTTACGCAACTTTCCAACAGGAAGGTTGCGTTTTTTATTTAATCTACCACTTTATTATTTAAGTTTCGGCAAACTAAAGAAATGGGAGTGATTAAGATTAGAACAGTATTAGTAACAGGTAGTAGTAGAGGTTTAGGCGCATCTATCGTAAAGACATTAGCACAACAAGGATTTAAAGTAGTGATTAACTACTACAAAAGCGAGGATGCAGCTGAGAAGCTCGTTTCCGAGATTGGTAAAGAGAATGCGGTTGCCATTCGCGCAGATGTGACGAATCGTCAAGAAGTCGATCGATTGGTAAAGAAAGCAACAGAATATTTCGGTCAAATAGACGTAGTAGTCAATAACGCATTAGTAGACTTCAAATTTGATCCGAATAAACAGAAATCCTTTACAGAACTCACTTGGGATGACTATCAAAAACAATTAGATGGCACTTTAAAGGCTGCATTTAATGTCGTTCAAAGCGTTATCCCTCAATTTATAGAAAGACAAAATGGAAGTATTATAAGTATCGGTACAAATTTATATCAAAATCCGGTTGTGCCATACCACCAATATACAACAGCTAAAGCCGGATTAATTGGTTTCACACGTAATATTGCTTCTGAATTAGGACAATACGGCATAAAAGCGAATGTAGTTTCAGGTGGATTATTAAAAACGACGAATGCCAGTGCTGTGACAACACCAGAAGTATTCGATTTAATTGCTCAATCTACGCCATTGAAAAAGGTGACGACACCGCAAGACGTAGCCAATATGGTAGCTTATTTAGCTTCAGAAAATGCAGACGGGATTACTGGCCAGAATCTCACGGTAGATGGCGGTTTGACAATGAATTAATCGTTCAAATGATAATAGATAAACTTTGATAAACGGAAGATACAAAACAGTTCAGTCAATCATGTTAAATTTTTTGGGGTGATAAAATGACGAAAATTAATGAAAAACAAGTACATTTGGGTGTTTTACTGTATGGATGTGGACATCATCAAGCTGCTTGGTTAATGCCTGACTCGAGCGTTGAACGGATTGGTGATATTTCGTACTATCAATCGTTAGCACAGTTAGCTGAAAAAGGTTACTTTGATGCTGTGTTTTTTGCCGACAATCAATCATTCCCAGCGAACGGGTCTAGTGAAATGCCAGCATTTTGGTTTGACCCAATCGTCAAGTTAACCGCAATTTCTCAAGTAACAAATCATATAGGGTTGGTTTCAACAATTTCTAGCACGTTTTCTAATCCATTTACAGCTGCACGACAACTATTAAGTTTAGACCACCTTACAAAGGGACGCGTTGGTTGGAATCTCGTTACGTCAATGACGAATTGGGAAGCGTTGAATCATAGTATGGAAGAGCTGCCTCCTCGTGATAAACGTTATAAGAAAGCAGATGAATTCGCTGCTTTAATGAATAAGTTATTTCTCTCATGGGATTGTAATGCGTTTCTACATGATCGAGTAGAGCGTGAATTGATTAATCCTGCAAACATACAACCTTTTCATCACAAGGGGACTTATTTTAAAGTGGATGGCCCATCCACTACACCAAAAAGCCCACAAGGAAAACCAGTAGCAATGCAAGCAGGGGCCTCTGAACAGGGCATTGCTTTAGCCGCAAAATATGCAGATGCCGTCTATTCAGTATCTTGGAACTTACACCAAGCAAAACAATTCCGCAAAAAATTGGATGCTCAAGTTCAGCAAAGTGAAGACAGTAATCAATATATTAAAGTCTTTCCAGGTTTAGTAACGTATGTAGGACGTACTCATGAGGAAGCGTTAGCGAAAAAAGCAGCATTAGATGAGAAACTACCTATTCAAACCGCGTTAGAACAGTTAAGTTTCTTTATTCAGCAAGATTGTTCTAAGTGGGAGATCGATAAAAAAGTCCCTCACTTACCTCCAGTGGAGGAATTTACGGGGCCAGTTGGACGATACGAGACGGTCCTAGAAATTATTAAGGATACGCAGCCTACCGTCAAAGAATTGTTAGGATACCTGAATGCAGGCGGTGGCCATCTCACGTTGATTGGAACCCCCAAGGAAATCGTGGATCAGATGGAAGTCTGGTTTGAAGTTGGCGTAGCTGATGGATTTAATCTTATGCCTCCGACATTACCCAATAGTTTAGAAGACTTTGTTGAATTAGTCGTGCCTGAAATGCAGAAAAGAGGGATTTTCAGAAAGCAATATGACGGGCATACCTTCCGTGAACATTTAGGGTTAACTGAATGAAAGTTTGTAAAACGACTGGCGTAACGGAAGAACTCTCCTATCGGGATTGACGTGAAAACTTTGACACCTTCTTGGCATCGTAATTATCATAAGACGTTCGACATGACGTTCTATACTCACCAACTATAATCATACCTGTTTATGTTCAAAGAGATTTTTATCCATACACCAAAAACTCCCTCACTATTTCTAGTCGTGAGGGAGTTTTACGTGCATTGCATTAAATTACGCGCCCTTGTAAAAAGACGTTAGGTAAAGTACAGACCATCCATTCTAGCTTAGGGAGTATTGATTTAGAGTTTGGTTTCCACTCAGTAAATAGCCGTACGCTTCTTTATTGAAC
>JARIDM010000082.1 GCA_029263945.1 Sporosarcina sp. | reverse complement strand
TGAAGCAAACAGCGGAATTTCCTCCCAAAAATTCACGAATGATGGGATTCCTTCTTCTTGTATCCGATTCGCAAGTCGTGCATCTGCTGTTTCCCTATCAAAACGTTCTTGCGCTGTCTTCAAACCTGGAGACGTACTTTCTAATATAAGAGACCTCACGCGGTTCGGATAACTGCATGTGTAGGCGATGGCAATTCTACCGCCCATTGAATAGCCAATGAGTGTAAAATTCGTTAGATTCATCTCCTGAAATAAGGCTTCTAAATCAGCTATTTGTTCATCCATTGTATATCTATTTACATCTACTGGACTACTCGTTTGACCATGCCCAGTTAAATCTATCGCTACAATTTTATACGTTTCTTTAAACTTTTGAAATAAGTCTTCCCAAGTAGATGACGATCCAGTAAATCCATGCAATAAAACCATTATCGGTAGTGACTTATCACCTTGCAATTTCATGTGGATTTTTTGTCCACGAATCTGTACATCTTTCTTAATCATTTATATCAAGCCTTGTCGTTATTTCATCCCAAAGTATGCGATGGGCTTCCACATTTTCTTGTCGACTCGTAAACACTTCTATAATACGTAACGGCTTTTCTTTCGGCATTGCCAGCGCTTGTGTAAATGTATCCAGAGAAGTGACAGATGTATATTGTGCATCATACATCTTCGCGATGTGGTCAAACGTGAGTCCCGTTGGCGTTCCAAAAAGCGCTTCGAAATGGGTCTCCGCTTTAGCTTGTGGCAAATAAGAGAAAATACCGCCGCCATTATTATTCATAATCACAATCGTTAAATCCGTTTCTTGAAACCTTGTCGCAATAAGGCCATTCACATCATGTAGAAAGGATAAATCGCCAATTAATAACCAAGCTGGACGTTTTCTAGCGGCTTGCATACCAAGTGCAGTCGATACAACACCATCAATGCCATTTGTTCCACGGTTACAAAACACTTGAATATCTTTTGTCGTTTTCCCGAAAAATGTATCTATATCTCGAATTGGCATACTACTTCCGCTGATTAGGTCTGCGCCATCCGGTAAGTCCTTAAGCAATGAATATATATAGGAACCTTCATCGCCAGCAAGAAGTGCCATCTCTTCGATAACATTCGTGCTTACGTGATTCGCTTTCATCCATTCTTTAGCTTGTGACGTTAACGGCTTATCTACATGAATTTCTAGGACTGCTTCAGGTGATGCCTGAATATGATGCGTAACAACGCCAAGTGAATCTCTAAATTCTGGTGACTCGTCCACTGTTATAAATGAACGCGGTCTAACTTTTTTCAAGTACACACTTAATGGCTTCGAAACAGGCTGCGCACCAAATCGAATGACTGTTTCTGGAATTACCTTTTTGCCAAAGGATTCACTTTTTAACAAGGCATCGTATTGGTCAATACATAAATCCATACAATCTACTGGTACTTCTGAACGTAAATTCGACAATGAATCACATAAAACTGGCCAATTTAACGCTTTTGCAAATGCCCAAAATGACGGTGCATCAAATTTTACTGGAAGCTCGCCGACTACTATCATACCCGTAGCTGATTCTTCTAACATCATACGCACATCATTTTTTATGTCTACATCCAAAGAACTTTTCGCCATGATATGTTGCTTAAAAGTCGTTTCAGGCGCTGGCTGCTCAAAGTCGATTAATAACGGTTCCCTAAAAGGGATATTCAAATGAACAGGACCCATAGGCGCAGTGAGCGAAACGGATAGTGCGCGTTGCACATGACGTTCGATATAATCATCGATGTCACCGTTTTCTTCCGCAAGTGGGAAGTCTACACTAAACTTCACGTGGTTTCCATACATTCTAATCTGATCAATCGCTTGAGGCGCACCTACTTCTCTCAATTCATGCGGTCTATCCGCTGTGATAACGACAAGGGGGTGCCTCGCATAATGTGCTTCCGTAATTGCAGGAAAATAATTGGAAGCAGCCGTTCCAGATGTACACAACAACACTGTCGGCGTGCCTGTTGCTTTTGCTAATCCAAGTGCAAAAAAACCTGCAGAGCGCTCATCGATTTGCGTATAGACTTTTAATTCCTCTGTCGAAACGAATGCATAAGCAAGCGGCGTCGACCTTGAACCCGGACTGATGACAACAGACTTCACACCAGCGCTAAGCAGTGCGCTTGTCAGTCGACGAACGTAATTCGTAAGGGTAGCTTTATTGGTCATTCAATTGACCTCCAAGCGCACGTAGAACAGGTCTGAACTTAACCCAAGTCTCTTCATATTCTTTTTCTACTTCTGAATCTGCAACAATGCCCCCACCTGCATATAAATACGCCGCATCGCCGTCTAGTAATGCAGAGCGAATACCTACCGCAAACTCGCCATTTCCTTCAGTATCTGTCCATCCAATAGGCGCTGCATAATAGCCCCGGTCCATCTGTTCTTCTTCCTGAATCATCTGCATCGCCTTTTGTGTAGGTACACCTCCAAGTGCTGGTGTAGGATGAAGCGCTTCAACAAAGCTAAATATATCGACATCTTTTTCAACATTCGCCATGATCGGTGTATACAAATGCTGGATGTCTCTTATTTTCATCAATTTAGGTGCTTTCATCAGAGAGACATCTTTACAATATTCATTGAACACTGCAGAAATCATATTCACGACATATTGATGCTCTTGTCTATTTTTGTCATCTGACAATAACGCTTGTCCCAATTCACGGTCAGCTTCAGCTGTTTTCCCCCGTTTACTTGAACCAGCAACACATGCTGAATACGCGCGTCCATTAGAAATTTCTATCAGACGTTCTGGTGTGGCACCGAAAAAGAATTGCCCGTCTTTTTGTAAACCAAAATGATAACTTTCCTGTTGTTCATTTGAAATGTAATGTAAGGCGGCAACACTTGAAACGGGTTTATTAAAGTTCAATTTCACCGGACGTGCAATGACGACTTTCTCTGCATCACCATTTCTAATTTTCTTCGTCACATCATCAACGGCACGTAGATACTGTTCTTTTTTAATTTCCTCTAAAGAAGTTACCGTCGGCTTAGCGGAAGGTTCAAATTCATTCATTTGTGCGATGTGAATCAATCGATCTCGTTCTTGTCTTAACACTTCGAATTCATCAACAGCATTTTCACTAGCTGTCATTAAGTTAATTGAAATAGAGGTTTCTCCATCCTTACTTATAAGTTGAAAGCTTGGTACAACAAAATAAGCCGAAGGAAACCCATTCCATTCAGAATCTTTAGAACTTTTTGGATCGAAGGAAAAACCACCAAACAAAACCGGCGCTTTGTCCTTCTCTTCTTTAATTAACGCATTGCATAATTCTTTCCAACGCTTTGAAATATCCATAAAGCGACTTTCGTCACCTTCACTTGATAACACTTTGGCATGTCCTAAACCAACTAGTGTCAGCGTTTGTTTAGAATTTTGCCAATAAAAATGTTCATTTGTATATTCTGGATGCCCGGCCTCTAAAAAAGCGAGCGGCGAGATTC
>JARIDM010000003.1 GCA_029263945.1 Sporosarcina sp. | reverse complement strand
ATTGTAGTAATATCTTTATTTAAATGCGTGGTTGGCAGGATGTCCCATAGACGTAAAGGTTTAATCCTTTGAATGCCTCACATGGCTCGACGGATCTTTTTTCATCTATTCAATTTCAATTCATTACACGTTAATCCCATTTATGAACGCTTCAATGTCCGCCTGTG
The DNA here is from genome assembly GCA_029263945.1 of Sporosarcina sp. Classification (GTDB taxonomy): domain Bacteria; phylum Bacillota; class Bacilli; order Bacillales_A; family Planococcaceae; genus Sporosarcina. Next base: position 10,413 of record JARIDM010000003.1, on the reverse strand, counting down.
TTTTACGATCTTTACTGACAAAACGCCCGACTTCGTTGCCTTCATTGAATGCCACGAAACTAGGAATACCAAATATATTTAGTTCCCCACATAAGTCGATAAATTGATCACGATCTACAGATACAAATGTATACTCTGGATAATCCACTTCAAGCCTTGGTAAAATAGGCTCTATTACAGTGCAATCTGGACACCAACTTGCTGTAAACATAAAAATTGTCCGTTCCTCGCCTTTTAACTGTTCAAATTGTTCCATCGATTGTAATGCTTCCATTATTTAACCGCCTCCTGCTTTTTTATCGGTAAATCAATCAATTTCATAATAGGGCTTTATTGCTCCACCACCACAACATATAGTCAGGTTGAACCGTTCCCGAACAATATGTTGCGTCGTTGTCGCAGAATAGGGTCATTATGCAATTGACTCAAATGTCCTTGCATTTATTTAGCGTGTCAATAGCACCTGCGTGTGGGCCTTCATGCCAAGATAGAAATTGTACAATTCCCTCCACTGTGTCTATCGTTAAAATATCATCACCGATAACGAGTGGCTCAGCCATTTTTAGCGGTAATTTATCCTCAATCACCGGAATAATCCATGAGAGCTGTTCCCTTAACGCAGCCAATAATTCTTCACCGGATGGGACATCTCCATCCCAATCTGCTGGGCTTGTCCCTTCCTCAAATAAAGGGAACCATGCTTGATTTACGGGCTCATATGTTTTTATGCTTTGTTGGATAAACATTTCGACCGTTACAAATATGTGGCCAGCAAGCCAGCGTATCGTATTATTCATACCTTCTGGTTGGAAGTCCCATTTAGACGATTCAACACGTTTTACACGCCCGATTGTATGCATACGTGATAGTCTTAACTGCTGTATGGTTTCGATTGAAATCCTCTCCTTAACTTCGATTCTCTATAACTGTAAATGATTTCAATCATTTTTTGAAGTTTGCAACCTCACAAGTTCATAAATCCTTTAAAGGAAGCAATTTCATATCGACGTTAATCTGCGATAACTAAGCAAATATATCGTTTAAGAACGGTTTAACAATGCGATAGGGTGCGGTGGAAAAGCAATTAAACCCTATTTTGAAATTGATTGAACCCTTACGAATAAAATATCGATTGCCGATAAAAATGATATACTAGAAAGACTTATATTATTGGAGTTGACCTATATTGGACTTGTTCCTCATTATTTTACCCGTACTTATAATCTTTTCTATTGGCTACTTAGGACAAAAAATAATTGGCTTTGATATTAAATCTATTTCTACAGTCGCACTTTATTTAATGTCCCCTTTTCTAGCCTTTCGCACATTCTTTACAAATGAATTAACAATGGATTACTTTTACATCATTTCCTTCTGCTTACTATTAACAGTAGTTTTACTAATCATCGTTTGGATTACTGGTGTCATCATGAAAGCAACACGTCCACAATTGTCTGCAATGATTTTGGGTGGTGTTTTTATGAACAGCGGAAACTACGGTGCGCCTGTCGTACTGTTTGCTTTTGGTGCTGTTGGTTTCGATTACGCGGTTATTATGATGGTCTTTCAATCTCTGCTCATGAATACCATCGGCATCTTTTTCGCTGCACTCGGCGGTGAAGAAAAAGCGACCTTAAACCAGTCTTTTCAACGCGTCATTCGTATGCCATTGATCTACGCAGCTGGACTTGGCATTCTGCTACAGCTGCTCGCCCTAAGCATTCCGCAACCGCTAATGGAAGGCATCAGCCTTGTTGCAGACGCTTCGATTCCAACAGTTATGCTTGTACTTGGGATGCAACTTGCCGCAATATCTCGTAAACGAGTTGCATATCGATACGTTTCCGCTGTCACTGTAATCAGGATGATCGCTTCCCCACTCATTGCAGTAGGTATTTTATACTTTATGCCCGTTAGCGATTTATTGAAATCCGTCATCATTGTACAAGCAGCAATGCCTGCTGCCGCAAATACGACGATATTTGCTTTACAGTTTGGGACCGAACCAGACCTCGTATCCTTTACAACATTTATCACGACACTTGTAAGTATTGTCAGTATTCCAATCGTCTTGTTTTTCTTAGGTGTCTAACGATAAAACAAAAAGCCGATCTATCCTGCAAAAAAACAGTTTAAATTTCAACGTAAAAAAGATCATGACAGAGCGGAATTCTCTGTCATGATCTTTTTCTTTCTTAATTGACTCAATAATAAGGAGATATCAAAATATACACGAGTACACCCGTCAAGCTGACATAAAGCCAAATGGGCATTGTCCAACGCACAATTTTACGATGGCCAATATAATCCCGGTTCCAAGCACGTGCCACGCTTGTAAGTGCGAGTGGTACAATTGTCGCTGCCAAAATAATATGGCTAATTAAAATAAAGTAATAAAAACCTTTAAAGAATCCTTCTCCACCAAACGACGTTGAAGGTGCAAGATAATGAAACGACACATAAGTCACTAAAAATAAACTTGTCGACACAAATGCTGCATAAATAAAACGACGATGGACGGTGACATTTCGCTTCAATATCGCAATCAGCGCTCCGATTAAAAATGCGAAAGTAAAGGTATTAAAGATTGCGTTCATAAGCGGTAGAATTGTTACATCAAATGCATCAAAATCTTCAACACCAGGAAGCCCCGCTAAAATCCCAATTGCCCCAATTAAAACAACAGAAAGGATAATAATCATCGGTTTATAATTTCGTTTTTTAAAAGGTTTTTCATTTCCGTCTTGTTTACTTATACTCATAAAAAATCACCCCATCACAAAAATTCTAACAAACTATCTTATTAGTTTAGCACACCCTTTCTACGTCAACCATTCATGTGGACATTTTTTATATCCTGGACCATAAATTATGGCAGAATTATGTATAAGGCTTTTCTTGAATTTACCATACATTAAAACCTTTCTTTTAAGCCATAGTAACAAAAATAAATGACAGGGAGGGTTTACAAATGGGCAGAGATGATAAAGTCGGAAAAAGTAATCAAGCGAAGTCTTTACCGCAAACACCAAAAAACCAAAAAATTAGTCCAAATGACATGAAAGAAGAGGTAGCACGTGAATTCTTAGAACTTAGAAAAAGTAAGAAAAACAAAAAGTAAAAAGGACATTTAGGAGAATCTAATGAAAAGGACACTTCTGTTCGTGAGCATGTCTTACGTTGCCCTCATCGTTTTTCTATTAGAAGTCATTACACAAACACCAAGCGATACCAAAATCCCGACATCTTCAAATCACATGACCCAGGAAGCTGAAAATGAAGTATTAATGGAAAACATACAAAACTTTGCGCACAACAACAAGATTGAACCGATTGATGCGCAGATAGACCGTATTTGGAAAGCCATTCCAGGCTACAATGGAATTGAAGTTGATATTGAAAAAAGTTATTTGAATATGTTGACGACAGATACCTTTACTGAAGAACAAATTGTCTATCAAGAAACGCCGCCTAACATTCATTTAAAAGACTTATCTCCCTCTCCTATTTACAAAGGGAATTCTGAAAAACCAATGGTAACCTTGTTAATTAACGTCGCGTGGGGAAATGAATTTATCCCACCTATTTTGGACATTTTAAAGAAACAAGAAGTACAAGCAACTTTCTTTTTTGATGGAAGCTGGGTAAAAGAGAACCCAGGCCTTGCGAAAACCATTTACAAAGATCATCATGAGATTGGAAATCATGCATACAGCCATCCAGATTTAAATACCTATTCAAAGGCACAAACAACAAAGGAGTTAAAAAAGACCAACGCCATTATTAAAAAAACACTTGGCCTAAAACCGCTTTGGTTTGCACCACCTAGTGGCAGCTTCAAGCAAGATACTGTAGATGTTGCAAATGAACTTGGCATGATGACCATTCTTTGGACAGTTGACACCGTTGATTGGAAAAAACCTGAATCGGCAGCAATGGTCGCCCGGGTTATCTCAAAGATCGAGAACGGCTCAATGATTCTCATGCATCCCACACAGCCAACCGCCCAAGGATTAAATCAAATGATTAACAGCATTAAAGAAAAAGGCTATCAAATAGGGACTGTTTCTGATTTGATGAGTGAAAAACGCATAACGAAAAACCGCTAAATGACAATTAGCGGTTTTATTTACTCATCATGAGTTCTTTTGTGTCATGGCCTTTAAATTGAACCTTTAATTTAATGACCCTGTAGTCGATCACTTCAAAAGCTTTTGAAGTTTCTTTAATGATATCTTCATCATCCATATCCGTATTAAGCGCAAGTTCTTTAAATATCTCATCCAACTTCTCCATTGCTTGATCCCCATGCAAATATAAATGATCAATTTTACTCTCGTAAACAGCCTCTGTCTTATCTATTTTCTCGTCATAGTCACTCAAAAGCGCTTCTTTCATTTCAGATGTATCTATCGATAAGTTAAAGGATGTGAACCCATATTCGTTTCCAAGTGAGGCTTTCTTTTCATCTTTTGACGCAGTTTCGGTCACCAAGTTTTTGTTGCTGCAACCAATCATAAAAAGCGTAATCATTATGATCAAAAGTAAACGGATTATTGTCACTTTGTTCACATGTTTCATCCCCCCTTGCGTCGCTCACTATACTTATCTTGACCAAAGGAGAGACCTCTTATACGAGAAACTAAAAGACAGGTTATGACACGTCTTTTTTAGTTTTCTGAAACCATTGATAGAACCGATTATTCCAATAAAAAAAACGGCTCACGCGTCCACCTTTTCTCATCATTTTTTTGGCGAGCAGTTTGACCTCTTTCTGTTCACTGACTTTCTCATCTGACAAATAAATCCCCAATAAGCCGCGGAGAATCATACGATGGAATCGTTGATCTGGTAAATGGGCTATATAAATATCTGCCTGTTCCAGAAAGTAAAGCAACCGCTGATATAACTCATCCTTATTTACATAATAAAAACAAAAATTTAAATCTCCGCCCACTCGGTCTTCTTCTTGGTCAATAAAATAGTCTAATAGGATATGTAATCCTTGTATATATGGGAAATACCCCTTACGAATAAGCATGGCATCTCGACTTTCAAAATCTTTTTGTAGCCCATAAGAGACGAGACAAAAAATGCCTAAAGTAGAACCTGAACAAGCCGCAAATTCAAACCAAGTCATGTCAGGTAGTTTACTTTTTTCTTTTTCATACAAAGCGATAAGGCGATCTTCACGTTCGTCTTTTCGTACATGCTTGTGGACTTGTAGGTCACAATAATAACGACAAAGTTCGAGTAAATCTGGTTTAATTTTTTCATAGTGAGGCATGTCTTTCAATACAGATTGACATTCTTTCATTAACTCAACTAAGTAATTACCGTCTTCTTGATCTTCCCGAAAACGATAATACTCTCGCGGAGGTGCACCCACGGTACATGCATCTTCCATCGATTCATGTAGTGCTGCAAAATCTTCTGGATCGAGTGATGTGCTTCGATCACATAAATTGTCCAAGTAGTCGCTTATCGTTTGATAAGCAACTATAAAGCGAATCGCTGTATGTCTATTTGTATGTGCAGCGAGCGCCAGTATCGAACCACCTTCAACGTGAAACGTCTTTCCAGCAATACTTGCCAATGCTTGTCCTCTTAATTCCTTATTGGGTATTTCTGCTGCTCTTTGTTTCCAATAATTCAACGCCTCATGTACAGTGGGCAATACTTTACGGTATACTTGATTCATTAAAACAATCGGGTGATTCGGCAAAGCCATCTTCCTAGCACCTCATTCTTTTAATCGTTACCTATGTTTTTTGAAACAACCCTTGAACATCCTATGCACCGATTTGTTCAATCATTCTAGTTTATAGCGTCAACGAACAACTCACTTTTATTTTCCTTCTCACAAAGTGATTTCTAACAAGATTGGACAATGATCGCTTCCCATCACTTCCGCATGAATTTCAGCACGTTCTAATTGTGGAACTAATCGCTCGGAGACAATAAAGTAATCTATGCGCCAGCCAATATTACGCGCCCGCACTGTGTTCATATACGACCACCAAGTGAATGCGCCTTCAAGCGAAGGATAAAAGTAGCGAAACGTATCCACAAACCCCTCTTTTAAAAGACTGGTCATCTCTCCACGCTCCTCTGCAGTAAAGCCTGAATTTCCAATATTGGATTTCACATTACGAATATCGATTTCCTCATGCGCGACGTTTAAATCTCCGCAGTAAATAACGGGTTTTACCGAATCCAAATCCTTTAAGTAAGCATGCATGCGGGCTTCCCATTCCAAACGAAAAGGTAGCCGTGCCAAGTCACGCTGCGCATTCGGCGTGTACACATTCACTACATAAAACGCAGGAAATTCCAATGTTAAGATGCGCCCTTCTTCTTCAGCGTCCAAATTCCCTACACCGTATTTAACAGCGAGTGGTTTTTCTTTCGTAAAAATAGCTGTCCCTGAATAGCCTTTCTTGACTGCGTAATTCCAGTATTGGTAGTACCCTTCAAGTTTTAAGTCAATTTGTCCTTCTTGTAACTTAATTTCCTGAACGGAAAAAATGTCTGCGTCAATTTTTTCGAAATAGGCTGAAAAACCTTTTTTCACACAGGCCCTTAATCCATTTACATTCCATGAGACTAATTTCATTTATAGCACACTCCATTTAGCAATATACGTACCACTTCAGGTTTAAGGCAACGCATTAACCACGTCTCTTTAAGTGTTTAAACATAATTTTATGTGGACCAATCGGGTCAATTTCGAACATCTTCCCGTATTTAGAAAGTCCAAGCTTTGTATAAAACCCAAATGCAATCTCACGCGCGTTGCACCACCAAAAATCTACTTGACGTTCTCGTAAAATCTCTTCGGCCTTTATAATAAGTTCTTTTCCTATATTCATCCCACGGTAATTTTCAGATGTCGCCATGCCGCGCAATTTATATTGACTTTCTTCATTGAAATTTGGATGTTTTTCCTGATAATAGGAGGCAATTCCAATCAGTTCCTCCCCTTTGAAAGCGCCTATATGGAATGTCGTAGGATCTTTATCACCTGGATAGTTGCAAGTCGAAATGTCCTGATTTGGTCTTAAAACAGTATGTCGAAGTGGATAGGTCTCTGTTGCTTGGATTTCTTTCATTTGAAAGGTCATTTTATCCTCCTTGAAGTGGTCTAATAAGCCAAGTACATCATTTGTCTTATCGACTCCGTACAAAATGGCAGACGAGAAAACACTCCTTATAAGACTAACATAAAACGTGACACGTTATGCTGACATCTCAGCTATATAGTAGATAATTGTGTCCTGAAACTTGCGCTTTTTTTATTACATAACGATTCTAAATCTATAACACAAACTGTATGTTCCTATTCCATTTTGAAGCTTTTCACTTCAATAACAGTCCTTTCACTGATAGGCTTATAATACAGATAACGAAGGAGGAATCATCATGCGTTTAAAAGATAAGAAGGTTATCGCGCTCGTAGAAGATGAATTTGAAGATTTGGAACTTTGGTATCCGATCTATCGACTCCGCGAAGAAGGCGCTATCGTTCATTTAGTCGGTAACGAAAAAGGGAAGACGTATATTGGAAAGTACGGCGTACCAGCAGTTTCCGATTATGATTTTGCTGGAATACACGCTGAGGAATACGATGCCATTCTTGTACCAGGAGGCTGGGCACCTGATAAATTAAGAAGATACGACGAGGTGCTAGAATTTATCCGTATAATGGATGATGCAGAAAAGCCAATCGGACAAATTTGTCATGCAGGTTGGGTACTCATTTCTGCAAATATTTTAAAAGGAAAAAAAGTTACAAGTACACCAGGCATTAAACACGATATGATGAACGCTGGGGGCCTTTGGAGCGATGAGTCTGTTGTCGTCGACGGCCATCTCGTATCCAGTCAACGTCCACCCGATCTGCCACCTTATGTAAAAGCATTTGCTGACGTTTTAGCAGCAAAATAAACGATAAAAAAACGAGCGACACCTTTTACAAACTGTAATGGTGTCGCTCGTTTCTATTTAGCATTCTTTTTTACATAATATTCATTAAGGTCTTTATAATATTTATTCAATGAAGAAGTGGAAACTTCAAACCAATCCGCAATTTCTTTAATCGTCATATCGAGTGGCTCAAACAATCCATTCTCTTGACCAAAGCGAATCGCCCCTGCTGCTATTGCAACTTCTTTGCGTGCATTCGGTTGCAGTTCTACAAGATAATCTTCCACCACTTCTAGTAAAGAATCAGGGTCCCGCTCTTTTTCATCTAAGAAACTGGCAGTTTTTAAAAGAACACCTGCTTCAAAGTCCGTGAACTCTCCCCCGTCGTAACCATCTTTTCCTAACAACTCCCAAAAAGCAGCGCCATTTTCTTTCAAATACAGAGAAGCAGAAACTGTTTTATCAGCCGCAAACCGCTCTGAGAAAGTTGTAAATACTTTTTCGTGATCTTTCGGGAAGAATATCAAACTAGAAACCGCCAAGTAATATGCTTTTCTTAATGTACCATCTGGCAATATAAAGCAATATAAATGAACGCCTACTGGAACAGGTTTTTCACTTTCGCGTCTTAAAAATATGGTTTCATCTTCCAAAACACTCTTGACTGTCATATATCCTTCCTCCACGGCAATGACTTCACCTATAAATACACGCGGACTGGTCCAACTCTTTAAAACTTGAAGAACAGACGGTCGAACAATTTTCTTTCGTTGTTTCTCTAAATAACCTTGCCAAATTTCTGGCTTTCGGTGAAAGAAAAACTCATCTACAACAACCGCTTCTATCATTTCTTCTACCAAATAAGCATCCAACGATTTACGCCACTTATCAACCATATCTAAATACTCGCTTACATCCTCACGTTTAGGATACTCATCATAAAAGTTTTGTAAAATCCGTTCTAACTCTTCTATTTGTACCTCTTCTATTGAGATGGATTGCTTCGCTTGACAACACTTTTTATACTTTTTTCCGCTTCCACATGGACACGGCTCGTTACGTCCTACCATTTAAACACGTCCTTTTAACTAATCTGATCACTAGATTAGTCTACCATGTTCACAGCAGATGTATAAGGATTACATTAATTGATTTGCGGAACAAGCTTCTCAACACTTTGGGTAAGTCTCTGTAAATCTTTCATACTGGCAGTTAAATTCTCTACAGAAGCCAATTGCTCCTCGGCTGCAGCAGATATTTGCTGACTGCCCACTAAACTTTCATTTGATATATCTTTTAACGCGTCCATCGATTTTGAAATATGGTTACTTTTAAAGTTTATATTTTCTATCATCGCATGAACATCATTCATCTGTTGCTGAATCCCCAATGTAGCTTGTTGAATGTCTGTAAAGGCATGGCTTGTCGTATGTAAACTACCCATTCCTTTTTCAACTTCTTGCACATTGATAGATATATCCTGAACAATTTCCGCTGATTCATTCGTAATTTGAGTCACTACTTGACTTACATTTCTAGCAGAACCCTCTGACTGCGAAGCTAATTTACGCACCTCTTCAGCAACTACTGCAAATCCTTGTCCTGCTTCCCCAGCCCTTGCAGCCTCAATCGATGCATTTAGCGCTAAAAGATTTGTTTGATTCGCTATTTCAGTTATATCATTCACGAAGACATCAATATCGCTAATCCGACTTTGAAAAAGTTGAAATAATCGCTCAAGATTGATAATACTTTGATTGACAGTTGAAAATTGCTTCGTTGTTTGATCAATCAATTCTTCACCTTTGTTCGCGAGTTTTGCAGCTTCACCCGTTTCATCTAGCACTTGTGTTGTGGATACCGTCAACGTGTCAACAGTATCCGTCATCGACAATAAATTCGCTGTATTTTCATCTACTTGGCTTAATTGAGTGGCTGCGGCTTCACTCAACGATTGAATGGCGGTTGCGATCTCTCCACTTGTAATACGAGATTCATTTACTCGTGTCAAATTCAAACTGACTTTATGATGATGCTGCAATGACGCAACTATATGTTGTCATGGTATAGTAATAAAACCCTGTTATGAAAACTGTTTACGACATAACAAATTCTGAAATCTACTTTACTAAAAAATGTATATATTTTACACTAAGGGAAGACATTATTGAATTGGAGGAATATCTTATGAAAAAGATTCAATTTCTACTCTTCACAATCGCATTTTTATTATTCATCACAGGTTGTTCAACAGCGTCCAAAAAAGAAAACGAAAAAGTTCAATTAACCGTTTCAGCGGCAGTCAGCTTGACGGACGCACTTGAAGAAATAAAAACCCTTTACGAAAAAGATCACGATGTTGAATTCACTTTTAATCTGCAAGGTTCTGGCAGTCTTGCACAACAAATACAACAAGGCGCACCAGTAGACATCTTCATTTCCGCCAATGAGGAATGGATGGAGACATTAGCAGAAGACACCCTCATC
>JARIDM010000253.1 GCA_029263945.1 Sporosarcina sp. | reverse complement strand
AATCCATTGTTCAAATGCCCATTCATCCCATATTGGATTTCGTTCCTTCATTAAGGTTTGCACGTTTGTGTCTCCTTTTAAAAACCAAAGGAGTTCAGACACAATCAACCTAAAAGCTGTTTTCTTTGTTGTCAGTAATGGAAACCCTTTGTTCAGGTCAAATCGCATCTGATACCCAAAGGTACTGTATGTTCCAGTTCCTGTTCGATCCTCTTTTTTGACGCCATTATTAAGTACATGTTCGCATAGTTCTAAATACTGTTTCATGTAAAATCCTCCTTGCAATAGTCTTAGTATAACAAAAAGGATACATGATACAACAATGTACTATTTAACAGAGCTTAAAATACACAAAAAAACCGCTAAAATGGTTAGGTTAACCATTTGGGCGGTGTATTTTTTGACCAATAGATTTCTCCGATTGTATGATGTGTTGTAAAGTTATCCTCAGCGACATGATAATGAAAATTAAAAAAGTAACCATCTTGAGGGCGCTTTTCTGTTCTGACGTGAAAACGAATGAGGTCTTTATTTTCCGCTTTATCAAATACATGGAATATTTTTTCGGAATAATTCCCAGTAGGTCTCTCGCTAATTGACAGGCGCTTTTTTTCTAGCACTGCTGCATCATTGATAGTCATTCGAATCGCCTCATCTATTTTTGGGAAAATTACCTCATCAAATTCTGCTGTAATGACAGGGCCGATTTTCGAACCGAATTTTTTATAAGTTTGCGCTCTTGCTGCAATAATGAAGGCATCGTCAATTGTTTGAAGGTCCTCGACAACTGCTGATTCAGAAATGCCCGCATAATAATCAGTTTGCGAGGCGGAAGAGCCTTCTGCTTGTTTTGAACTGTTTTTATCTTGCAAGCCATTCCATATATCATGTGTGGGTGTAATCGCACCAAATGTCAAAAGTGCGACTGTAATAATAATCGATTTTTTTATCCAATTCAACAAAGTTTCTCACCTGCAATTTGTATAATTTTTTTTGGAAGTTAGTTATACGAACCGATGAATCTTTTGGAAAAGGTTTCTTCTTTCTCTATTTCATTGTACAATAAAACATATTAATATGTATGCCTTTTTTTAAGGAGGTTTTTACTGATGAGTTTTGGATTACTTGCGGGTATTGGAATGCTTGGACTTCTTGCGTACCTTACTTCTTTAAATTTTACCCACTAATTATTCAAAAAAGCAGTCCTGATCAAAAGGACTGCTTTTTTTGTTTCTTTGAAATGAAGCCGAAATGAAACTTTGCATTGGGTCTTACGATTCGTTCGAAATGAAATAACTTGAACACAGGTGATCTGAAATGATCTTTTACAACAACCCTTCGTTTACTCACCCTGATGGCTTCTTGTATCCACTTCTCTGTTAGCTGATTTGATAACCCGACTGCTCTTAGTGGTGTGAAATTTGAGGACGCTTCAATCCGCTCACTAAACATTGGATCCAAATAAACGATGTCCCAACTGTTATCTGGCTGACTTTCAAGAAATGTAATGGCTTCCATCTGAATAACGTCTATGCGTCCCATTGCTTCTTTTAAAGCGGTAGATTTTGTTTCGAAGGATTGTAGTCCGATTTTAGTTAAGAAAGCTATGTTACGCTCTCCTTCAATTCCTTTAACAATCCCTTCTGGACCTACCACAAACGATGCCACAATGCTATCTGCTGCAAAACCCAGTGTACAATCTAGGAAAGTGTCCCCTTGTTTCAATGCCGAAACTTCAATTAAAGGGTCTGTTTCGTCGTTTTGCAAGCGCTTTAATCTAAAAGCAGCTGAATTGGGATGAAAAAATAAAGGGTGTGCCGTCCCAACTTTGAATAACTCATATCTATCTGTCCCAGCAACAAGGACTGAAGAATTATATTCACCTTGTATACGCGCAATTGAGCGCTTTTTTCGCTCAATTATCGCATAACCAAGAATGAGTTGCGCTTCTTTTGCATATTTAAGAGAATTTTCATCGGGTCTTCCACCTGTCGTAATTACTGTTTCCATTAGACGATATGTTCGTTAAGCATTTCTGTTACTTGTGCTTTAATCGTATGCATTTCAGAGATTTCAATTTGTTCTCTAGGGATAAAGTGAGCAAGTTCTCCATCTTTCCAGAGTGCAATAGAAGGTGAGCTTGGTTCGACTTCTGGGAAGTATTCCCTCATCTTCTGTGTAGCTTCTTTGTCTTGTCCAGCAAATACGGTCAACAAATGGGTAGGTTGCTGTTTGGCTTCTTTTAAAGCCTCTTGAACCGCAGGACGGGCCTGACCAGCAGCACAACCACATACCGAATTTATAACAATAAGGGCAGTTCCTTTAATTGTGTCCATCTTATCTTGAACGTCATCCGCTGTAAGCAGTTCAGTAAAGCCAACGTTTACTAAATCCTCGCGCATCGGTTTGTGAATGCTTTGCATAAATTCTTCATAAGCGTTCATTATATAATCCCCTTTCATCTTCCTTAGTGTCAATTTCATAAGTACAGAAACTCGTTGCAAAAATAAAATATAGTTCAGAAAAACTTTTCTACTCTATATTTTAGTTGATTAGCGACAAAGTCTTCTTATGCATTACACGATTTGACTACTTTATATTGTACAGGGTCATTGAGGTTTTTTCATCGTTTAGCGCTTTTAGACTTTCACTTTTTCAATCACAATCCTGTTTACGCCATCTTGCAATTCTTTCTGCACTTTAGTAGTGATCGTTGTTAGATTTTTATAAGCGCCGATTTGTTGGTGATCTATTTTGATTCTGTATATACGCTGTCTGTTCTTTTTTAATTTAAAATAACGGACGAATCCTTCCGCAATCGCCTCACCCTGTGCTTTTAATTTTAAGTCGTCTCTAAGAAACTTAATGTCTATTTTTGAATCCATAAAGCCACCCTCTATTAGAAGGGCTGGCATTATAGATTCACGAAGTACATGTAGATTTAGTGTTTTAAGGCCTCTATCTTTCAGCCCCATCGCTTTTACAACTAACGGATGAATCACCGTTGCGATGGCGCGTGATTCTTGGTTTGAGTTTGGAAGTGTATAAGTTTCAATGCCACTGTGAAGACCCCAACGCCCTAGATGCGCATTGTGGTGTACAGATACAAAGACGTCCGCGCGCCAAGCATTTGCATCATCTGTTCTCTTTTTAAGCGGAACGTCCACTTGCCCTGTTGCATCATCTACACGTAAAACCTCGACATTATCGTATTCCTTAAGTTTGGCTATCAAAGCTAAGACGACCTTATTATTGAATGTCCATTCCCGTTCGCCGTCTGGTGTACGCTTTCCTACTGTATGAAGTCCATGACCTGCATCTATAGCGATCTTTACCATCATATCTCTCCTCTACATTAAAATAGTTTTCAAGTGATATATAGGGAAAGCGCAAATTAAAGTCTACCGTAGACACAAAAAAGCTTAAAGTTGAGTGATAATTCAACTTTAAGCTCTTCTTTCGTATAAATGTTGGTTAAGAAATACTGCTATTCGATCTAAATCGACTGAGGAAATCCTGTAAACGATCACTTTCGGGATTTCCAATAATCTCTGATGGCGGACCATCTGCTTCTATCGTTCCTTCATTTAGAAAAAGAACACGGTCAGCAATATCAAGTGCAAAATCCATCTCATGGGTCACTAGAATCATAGCCATTTCACCTTCTCTAGCTAACTCTCTTATGACTTCAAGAACTTCACCGACAAGTTCCGGATCCAGGGCAGAAGTTACTTCGTCAAAAAGCATTATTTTGGGTTTCATGACTAACGCTCTTGCCATGGCGACTCGCTGTTTTTGTCCACCAGACAGTTGACTTGGATATAAATCTACCTTATCGCTAAGGCCAACTTTTTCTAGCATTTCTAAAGAATACTGCTTTGCGCTTTCTTTGCTTTCTTTTTTTACGTGAATAGGCGCAGCCATACAGTTTTCTAAAACCGTCATATGTGGAAAAAGGTTGAAGTGTTGAAAAACCATCCCAATGTCTCCACGTACTTCTCTTAAATACTTTTCGTTGGCTGGAACGAGCTCGTTATTTTTCTCCATATGCCATAAGTTGCGACCGTCCACTTCAATTGTTCCTGAAGTTGGATTTTCAAGTGTCATCAACATACGGATAATTGTTGTTTTTCCAGATCCACTCGGTCCAATTAACGCTACCTTTTCGGCGGGTGATATTTCCAAATCAATGC
>JARIDM010000178.1 GCA_029263945.1 Sporosarcina sp. | reverse complement strand
TTGATTGGGGAGCGATTAATTTTCCGCTCATTAAGACAACGCTAGAGAACGCCTACGATGCTAAAAATACAGAAGACAATACATATATTGTCAGTCGAATTCTTACTATTTTAGCTACAGCCATTCCAAACGATTTACAACATCAATATTACGCAATTGGAGATGCTTTTGTAGCACCTATTAAACAATTTGAATATCACGATGGGATGTCGGATGCAGAAGCAGGAGAAGATAACGTTAAAGAAACCATTGAAGAAACCTTCAGATCTTGGCACGAAGAAAACGAAGAAGAAGAAGGGGTTCACCTTCAGTACGAATTAGAGCACGGTCGTTCTGGTAAAGCTGAAGGGGTGGAGGCAACAGAAGGGGATGAGGATGCTGAAATCGAAGAAGTAGGGTATGGTCAGTCTGAAGCGAATGAGCGCGAACAAAATCCAGAAGATGAACGTGAAGATTCCGCGCGTGAAGAAAAAGAGATCAAAGCGGGAAAGATGTTTGGTAAAGAACATTTAAACGTAGTGTACGAAGAGCAACGCGTTGAAGTAAAGGATGAAGCAATCAACAGGCAAAAACTTATTGCTTGGCGTGAAGAACAAAAACCTTACGTTCGTTCTTTTGTAGAAGAGATGAAGAAACGAATAGATTTAAAACAAGATACAAAAAGGGAAGGGCTCATGCACGGTCGACTTTCTACTAAATTAACAACGCTTATTTTAGATGAACGTCCTAGACCTTTTTACCGGAAAAACGCACCTTCGATTAATTTAGATGCTGTGTTTGGTTTGCTCGTTGATGGTTCTGCATCGATGATCGATAAATTAGATGAGACGAAGAAAGCAGTGTTACTGTTTCACGATGTCCTTCGAGAGCTCCGCGTAAGTCATGAGATTTCGTCTTATTATGAAGATTCATTCAAAGCATCCGCTGATATTCAACCAAATATCTTCGGGTTAATGCATATTTTTCAGGATCGAAATGTGGATAACGGTATGTCCATCCTATCATTTGAAGCGAATGAAGATAACAGAGATGGGTTTGCAATTCGATGGATGGCAAAACGTTTGGCTTCGAAACAGGAGAAGCATAAGTTTCTATTAGTCTTCTCAGACGGGGAACCCTCTGCTTTCGGATATGATCGAAATGGTATTTTAGACACTGCTGAAGCTGTAATGGAAACAGAAAAACAAGGAATTTCAGTGATTCACTTATTTTTAGGAACGGAAGAAACATCCCAAGACCAGAAAGAATTATTTTCGATGATGTTCGGAAATAAGACCGCTTCTTCAGATACAGTTGAGGGATTTACTGATCAAACCTTACGTATTTTGAGAAAGCTACTTGCGATTGTCATTCGAACAAATTAAAAACCGCTCATTATGAGCGGTTTTCTGTTTTTTCATGAACAGCTAAAAGTCGTTGTTTTAATTCCTCTTCCATACGACCTATTTCAATTTCAGCAGCTTTACGTTTCGCACGACCATCTGCTTGAATGACCAGCGTTTCTTCAATTGTTTGAATGAGATTTTCTTGTGTTTTCTTTAATGTATCAATTTCAATGATTCCACGCTCGTTTTCTTTCGCTGTTTCAATTGAATTAATTTTTAGCATTTCAGAGTTTTTAAGGAGTAAGTCATTGGTTGTTTTTGTGACAAGCTTTTGTGATTCAACAGCTTTCTTTTGGCGATTTAATGTAAGCGCAATGGCTATCTGATTTTTCCATAATGGAATTGACGTCATGATCGATGATTGAATTTTTTCTGCTAGCGTTTGGTTCGTTTGTTGAATCATCCGGATTTGTGGGGCACTTTGAATTGTGATTTGACGTGATAATTGTAAATCATATAAACGCTTTTCGAGTCTATCTAAGAATTGCGCCATGTCATTTACTTCTTGAAAAGCCATCTGATCATTTGATAGCTCGGCTTCTCTACGCATTTTAGGAATGATTTCATATTCAAGTTCGTCCCGTTTAATCTCAGCTGCCGCAATATAAACGTTTAATGCTTGAAAATAAGTTTTGTTTTGTTCATATAGATTATCGAGCATTTTAACATCTTCTATTAATCCACGCTTTGAATGTTCTAGTTGTACGCCGATTCGATCGATTTGTGTACTTAACTTTTGATATTTAGTCATCATTTCTTGAATTGATTTCGAAACTTTCCCAAACAGTTTACCAAGAGCGGATTGCTTTTTATCACCTAAATCATCAGGGTCTATCTCACCAAGTTTATCCATAAGCTCTTTTAACACGTCTCCAACAGGGCCTATGTCTTGGCTTTGGACATGATCTAACATTTGATGTGAGAAGCGTGAGAGTTCACCTTGTGCGTTTGCACCATACGTAATGATTGCTTCATAATTACCAACTGGTATTTGATCGGCTAATTGCTGTGCTTTGATTTGTTCTTCAGGCGTTAGACGATCCATAAGCTTTACAGAGGTTCCTGCTTGTTCATGATCTGTTTGCATTTCTTTAGGTAGAAGAGGTTCCGTTATGTCAAAAGGATTATCAAGTAAGTCATCTATTGTTTTCGCATTATTCGTTTCTGTCATGATCTGTTTCTCCCTTCATTTCTAAAAGCTGTTTATCTTTATTCCTAGATATGTCGACAAAGTCGATTTCCATTCTTAAAGTTTCAATATCAGAAGTTAAGGCACTTCTTAAGTCTTGCTCTAATTGCTCGTTTACATGTGTTAATGTTTCTCTTGTGTTTTGGAGTGCAATTTGTATTTCTTTATCTTTTAAGGGTTGATTGACCAGAATTGAATATTTAGAAGTCAATTCTACCGCAGAGTCGAGATGGGCATAAAAAAAGTTCTCAACATGATAGAACTTTTTAGGGTTATCTTTAATAATCCCAATAATTCTTCTGGAAAGAGTATTCATTTCATGAAGTTGTCTAAAAGCTTGAACTGATCTAACTTTACCATAATAACTATTTAAACGCTTTAACTTTACTTGTGCACTTTTCAATTGTTGACGAATATAATTGTATTCAGATCGTGGCATTCCTAGTTGTTTTAGATTTGTTGAAATTTGATATTGTTTGATCACAAATATACTTCCAAAATAAACGACAAAGGGCAGTGCGATTGTCGGAAGAAACGTCAAACTTGTACCGAAAATGAAGAATAAAAACGACCCGAAGCCAATAGGTGCTGCAATTAAATGTCTCTTGAAAAAATTACGTATATTTTTCATGTTCAGGCCTCCTAAAAGCATATATATACTATACGATTGAAATCGTATAAGGTTTCAAAGCTAATTTAATTATACATGAAAAGCCAATGATACACATGGGTTTTGAATTTCCGTATGAAGCAATTTTATGGACATTCAATTGAAGTTTGCTAAAATTGTAGAACATTCAACTATAGTTCAATCAATTTCATAACTAGATTTTATTGTTTGACTGGCACAACATATCGGCATTGTAGCAGAAGAAGGTGAATATGAAGTTGACTTACGTAAAGTTTTAAAGAGATATGGTTCCTAGTGAATTTTTCTCAAATAGGAGGTCATATATAATGATTGAAGTAATTTATATGAAAGCAGAATACGAACCGTGGTGGATGTTTGAAGGATGGGAAAAAACCATACTTACACGACAAACATTTGACCACCTTGACGAAGCAAAAGATTACCTCGAAACGCTAGTAAAAGACTTCCGGATTCAATATGAGCATGAACATAGTAAGAAAGAAGGGTACTATGCTTTTTGGACGGATCGCGAGAGAGAGTTTTGCGAGGCGTGTGATGATGATTTGCAAATTTACCATGGACTTATTTCATTGATCGAAGGAAAACCAGCTCTTTTGTAAGTAAATCAAATAAATTGAATTGTTCGTTTTTCAATTGACAATACATCCATAACTGATATAATAGATACATTGAATTGACATATATAGGAGACATTGTATTTGCGTATTACAAAAAGTAATCGGAACTACGGTACTTTTTGTAATATGTGAATGTTCTGAAAAGGTGTTCTCATATTATAAGTACTTATTATTTGGAGGTTTTCTACATGAAACAAGGAACGGTAAAATGGTTTAACGCAGAAAAAGGATTCGGCTTTATCGAAGTTGAGAATGAGGACGATGTATTCGTACACTTCTCAGCAATCGAAGGTGAAGGTTTCAAATCACTTGATGAAGGTCAACAAGTTGAATTTGAAGTTGTTGAAGGCGACCGCGGCCCACAAGCTGCAAACGTTGTAAAGTTAGGCTAATCCCAACTCAAATGTAACCTACACATAAAAAAAGACATCTCAAGGGATGTCTTTTTTTCTACGTGTTTTTAACAACGAAGAATACAGTGGATTTGGAATCCACTGTACAGTATTGTTTTATTTTTTAACTTTTTGTTGTTGTTTCCATTCTAAAAATTCATCATATGACATTAATTTATCCAGTATTGAGCCATCCTCTTGAATTTCAATGACGCGATTTGCAATTGTCTGGATGAATTGATGGTCATGAGACGTGAAAATCATCGCACCCTTAAATGCAATGAGTCCATTGTTTAGTGCCTGAATAGATTCAAGGTCCAAGTGGTTCGTCGGTTCATCAAGAAGCAGGACGTTGGCACTTGTTAACATCATTTTCGATAGCATACAACGAACTTTTTCTCCTCCTGAAAGAACTGAAGGTTTCTTATTAACTTCTTCTCCTGAGAAGAGCATACGACCCAGGAAACCACGTAAAAAAGTCTCTGTTTGTTCTTCAGGAGAGTACTGTCTAAGCCATTCAACTAATGAACTTTCAGACCCTTGGAAAAACTCGTTGTTATCGATAGGGAAGTAAGCATTCGTTGTGGTAACGCCCCATTTAACAGTTCCAGCATCTGGCTCTGTTTCTTCTGCAAGTACGTCTAGTAATGCAGATTTGGCAAGTGGGTTACCTAAAAGAATAATTTTGTCTTCTCTTCCCATAGAGAATGTAACATTGTCAATCATTTTAACATTTTCAATTGTTTTAGAAACATCTGTTACCGTGACCACATCGTTCCCAATTTCGCGGCCGATTTGGAAGTTAACATATGGATAACGTCTTGAAGAAGGACGAATGTCGTCAAGTTCAATTTTATCAAGTGTCTTCTTTCTAGAAGTTGCTTGTTTGGATTTTGAAGCGTTTGCGCTAAAGCGTGCAATAAAGGCTTCAAGCTCTTTAATCTTTTCTTCTTTTTTCTTATTTTGATCTTGCGCCATTTTTTGTGCTAATTGGCTTGATTCATACCAGAAGTCATAGTTTCCTGGATAGATTTGAAGCTTACCAAAATCTAAATCCGCAATTTGCGTACAAACGTTGTTTAAGAAGTGACGGTCATGGGATACGACGATGACTGTGTTATCGAAGTTAATCAAGAACTCTTCCAACCAACGAATCGCTTGAATGTCCAAGTGGTTTGTAGGCTCATCTAGAAGGAGGACGTCTGGTTTACCAAACAATGCCTGGGCAAGTAATACTTTTACTTTGTCAGAACCTTGAAGTTCAGCCATTTTCGAATGATGCATCGACTCTGGAATGCCGAGACCTTGTAAAAGAATCGCTGCTTCTGATTCAGCTTCCCATCCGTTTAAATCTGCAAATTCTCCTTCAAGTTCTGCTGCGCGCATACCATCTTCATCTGAGAAATCTGCTTTCATGTAAATTGCATTTTTTTCATTCATAATATCGTACAATTCTTTGTGGCCCATAATGACGGTTTCAAGTACTTCACTTTCTTCATACTCGAAGTGGTCTTGCTTTAAAACTGCAAGACGCTCATCCGGTTTCATCACGACGTGACCCGATTGAGGTTCAAGTTCACCTGACAATACTTTGATAAATGTAGATTTCCCTGCACCATTCGCACCAATAAGTCCATAACAATGGCCTGGATTGAATTGTATATTAACGTCTTCAAAAAGTTTACGGTCTGCAAACTGAAGACTCAAGTTATTCACTGCTATCATTAAAATCCTCCTAATTTCACAATGTTCCTAGTATAGCACGGACTAATTCACAGAAGCAACAACGGTTTCCCACGCATTATTTCAGTACCTTTTAACGAAGTGTTCAGCACGTTAAAAAAAACAGTTCAAGCTTCAGAAGTTTTCGCGTATATAGGCGTTGGTCAATCCTAAAAATCCATTCAAGTGACTAACGGCATGTAAGTTATTTTGAGTTCGAGTGGGGGAGTGAGAAGTATTGTATTCATACGATTCGAATACAAAAATTATCTACAAGGTTCATCCTCGAGTAACATTTTCTTTATTTTATAAAACTTTATTAATTCTTTAACTTTTAGTTCAGGGTTGGTTGAAAGGTACGTTAATAGTTCTGGATGCTTTCTGAATTCCTCGAAAAGTTCAAAGGTTTTAATAGACATTGTGGTTTCTTGCGCTGCTATAGCGATTTTGTGGGCATCTGGATTATTTGAACGTCCTAATAAGTAATCAACAGTCACATCAAAAAAGTCAGCAATCTTCTGCAATGTTTCGTAGTCTGGTTTTCTCTCACCAGATTCATACCTAGAAAGGACAACGTTAGATACAGCAAGCTTTTTAGCAAATTCATTTTGAAGGATCTTATCGCGTTTTCTTAAACTGATAATCCTTTTCCCTAAAACACTCATTTTTCCACCTCTCTATTAAGCCTTCATGTACATTACCAAAGCGGTAATAAAAACAAGTTGCCGATACGGTAACTTGTTGGGCGTCCTAAATGTATTTCTGTGATCCAATAAACTAAGTACACATAAAAAAATAATATGCAGCCGAATTATATAGGACGGAAAACATCAGAGAAACTATATGAAACGATTCAACTGCATAGTATTCTTTACTTTTTTTAGTTAACGTAAGCGTATCGCTATGAAATTGCTTGCTAGATTAAACTTTTTTAGGTGACCAGTGGTTTTCGATAAATTCATCCCTACCTGATTTTGCACGATCTTCTTCGTAATGCGCCGCTTCTTTTTTGTAGAAATCTTGGTGATACTCCTCTGCCGGGTAAAAAGTTTCACTCGGACGAATTGGTGTATTTACTGGTTTTGTAAACATTCCACTTGCATCGAGTTTTTCTTTAGAGCGTGTAGCGATTTCCTGTTGATGGTCTGTATAGTAAAATATTGCTGGGGAATAGGAATGCCCCCGATCTTGAAACTGCCCTTCATTATCAGTCGGGTCAATTTGTTGCCAATAGACGTCTAACAATTTTTGATAAGAGAAGACTGTCGGATCAAACGTAATCTCAACGACTTCTAGATGACCAGAATCTCCTTTTTTAACATCTTCATAGGTTGGATTTTCAACATGTCCGCCCATATAACCAGAAACGACGCCATGAATCCCGTCCCAATCTTTAAAAGGTTTTACCATACACCAAAAGCATCCACCTGCAAAGGCTGCTTTTTCAATTGATTTATTCATTAGATTCCACATCGCCCTTCAAATATATGTATAGAAATTATAACATAAATGGTAAAAAGAGCGTCTATTTGACGCTCTTTGTAAATTCGTTGTTCATGAGTGATTAAAATTCGTTGCATTCTTCTGCTAGTACAAGTAACTCGCCCCTATAATGATTAGCAAAATGAAAAGAACAACTAATAACGCAAAAGATGAACCTACACCATTCCCTCTATACTCATTGCCCATCAAAAACACCACCTTCCTTTGCAACTCTATCCCTAGCATATGTATGTATGAAAGAAGAAGATTGGGGGAAAGTCTTGAATGATCACAGAATTACTTCTCCATGCTATGATATATGGGGAAATGGAACCAAGTCGTTAGCAATACGTCTTATTTTTGAAGTTAAGTTTGAGATTACGTTTTGGGGGAATTATTATGGAAGAGCATCATGAAGAATATACATTGAAAAGAAGACGAAAGAAAAAACTAAGAGTCGGAAGAACGCTGTTTACACTCGTTATTTTTCTATTATTTATCATTAGTACCTATACCGTCATACAGTATAATTCAGGTAGATCGATCGCGAAAGGTAACGCGATTGAGCCAGGTTCTTTCCAAGGGGATGGCATACACCCTAATCATCCAGCAGTAGAAAATTACTTGTTACTCGGTGTCGACGATGATGGGAGCGGTCAATCTCGAACAGATACCATGATGGTCTTATCGTGGAATAAAAGCGTTGGAACGATGCGGGTTGTTTCTTTCATGCGTGATATCTATGCGGAAATTCCTGGTTACCAATCTTATAAACTAAATACGGCATACTATTTCGATGGGGTACAAAAGACCAAGGATACAATTAGCGGTATGTTCGGTGTACCCATTCACCATTATGCCATTGTCGATTTTGATAACTTTGAATCCATTGTCGACATTGCATTTCCAAAAGGTGTCGAAATTACAGTTCAAAAAGAAATGTCTCAATATATCGGCGTCACCTTAACACCAGGAACTAAAAAACTGAACGGGAAAGAACTACTTGGATACGCACGCTTCCGCGCAGATGCAGAAGGTGATTTCGGAAGAGTGGCAAGACAGCAAGAGGTGATTTCCGCATTAAAAAAAGAGGCCATGCAACCAAGGACGCTGCTTAAAATGCCGAAACTTGCTGGAGCACTCTCTAACTTTGTGGAGACTGACTTAACTGCTAAAGATGAAATTTCTCGTGTATTATCCGTTTTGTTAACAAAAGGGGTAGACATTGAAACAATGACGATTCCGCAAGAAGGAACTTATTCTTTTAATTCTTACAGTCATGCGGGTTCTGTCATTGAATTAGATATCGAAAAGAATAAAGCAGCACTCTCTGCCT
Source organism: Sporosarcina sp. (assembly GCA_029263945.1). Taxonomy (GTDB): domain Bacteria; phylum Bacillota; class Bacilli; order Bacillales_A; family Planococcaceae; genus Sporosarcina. The sequence continues at coordinate 2,483 of JARIDM010000178.1, read as the reverse complement.
TTTTAGATATGCCCTTAGATTAACCATTCAGCGTAAGAAAGGAGGGGCTACTTATGCCAACAAACCAGAGACCCCAGACAAAAGAAAGAAGTGTTTCTGAAAGTATCATTTACTTTTTAGGAGGAAAGAGTACACTCTTTGTTCTTTTATCTATATTACTCACTGGTTTAATCATCCTCATCTTCAATCAAATTTCGTTTGTTTTTTATCCATTAAAAGTTTTTCTTTCAACTGTTGTGTTACCAATCATACTTGCAACAATTGGATATTATCTTCTAAGGCCAATTCTAAGGCTTCTTGAAAAGGCCCAAATTCCGCGCGCCTGGGGAATTTTAATTATTTTCCTGCTCGCTTCTGGGCTGATTACGTTACTTGTATTTTTAGTATTACCCTTTTTGAAAGGACAATTTCAAAATCTTGTAGAGGATTTTCCGAGCTATTTTAAACAAGTGACAGTTAATGTAGATGCTTTTTTACGAAACTCTATTTTCGCTTCTTATTATGAAGGTCTTGATATGAACATTGTCTCAATCGTTGAATCAGCACCTAATAATATTGGAAAACTTGCTACGGATGCACTTGGTGGAATTGCAGCTGGCCTGACCTCGTTTGTAGGTGCTTTTACAGGATTCGTGTTGTCAATTGTCACAGTTCCATTTATTTTGTTCTATTTATTAAAAGATGGAGAAAAGTTACCAAGAGTCTTTATTAACATGCTACCGCCACGTATGCGAGACGATGCTCGCGAAATTGCACATGATGCTGATCGTCAAATTAGTTCTTATATTCAAGGACAAATATTAGTAGCGATTTGTATTGGCATAATGGTTTCAATTGGGTTCTTCATAATTGGGATGAAATACGCACTTCTTTTAGGTGTACTGGCTATGTTTACGAGTATCGTTCCTTATTTAGGACCTTTAATTGCAATTACACCTGCAGTGATCATTGCAATTGTGACGTCACCTTTTATGATTATAAAGTTGGCGATCGTTTGGACAATCGTACAGTTAATTGATGGCAAGTTTATTTCGCCTCAAATTATGGGCAAGTCACTGAAAATACATCCGATTACAATCATATTTGTCTTATTAACTGCAGGCTCATTATTTGGCGTTGCAGGGGTCATTCTTGGAATTCCAGGCTATGCAGTACTGAAAGTTTTTGTGACTCATTTCTTCAAGCTTTATAAAGCCCGTTACAATAAATTTATTGCTGAACCTGACCTGAGGTATAAAGAATAACCTTACATCTATTATAAATGATCAAAACGACACCGTCCGAAAACGCGGCTGTCGTTTTTTTGTGAAAAGTCTGATGAAACAATTTGTATCATTTAGCATTGCGAAAGCACGAGCGAACGTGCATACTAATGCTAGTAAGCGATAAACAAAGAGTAGGAGTTTACGACAATGCAAAATACAATTGTACTTAAAGAAATGAGCCCAACGTATGACCCGTGGGAAGCTTATTTAGATATTGAAGAACACGGGAAATTAACGTTATCTAGTATAGAGTTCACGACGACTTATTTATGTAATATGCGTTGTGAGCACTGTGCAGTTGGGGATATGCTGGCGCATAAAGATCCTGATGCATTGCCCCTTGAATTACTCATTCAAAGGCTTGAAGAAATCCCGAACCTACGTAGCTTTAGCATTACAGGCGGAGAACCGATGTTTTCTAAGAAGTCCATCGAACAGTATGTACTGCCTTTATTGCAGTATACGAAAAAACGTGGTATTCGTTCGCAAATGAACTCTAATTTAACGATGCCTCTTGACCGTTATATGGCGATTGCTCCTTTTTTAGACGTTCTGCACATCTCACACAATTGGGGCACTGTAGACGATTTCGTAGACGGTGGATTTGAAAATATGGAGCGTAAACCACCGCGTGAACGACGTGCAGAGCAGTTTCAAAGAATGATTGACAACAGTCGTGCTCTTTCAGAAGCAGGCGTGATGGTTTCTGCTGAAACGATGCTCAATAAACGAACACTTCCACATCTAGCGCATATTCATAAACAAGTCATCGAAGAAATGAAATGTTCAAGACATGAAATACATCCGATGTACCCAGTTAATTTTGCGGAAAACCTTGAGGTCCTTTCATTAGAAGAGTCACGTGCAGCGATTCATCATTTACTTGATGTGCGTGATGAAGAAACGTGGATGTTATTTGGCACATTGCCTTTTTATCCTTGTAGTACAGACGAAGAAGATCTTGCGTTATTGTCTAGAATTTATAATAGTAAAAACGTTTCGGTCCGCAATGATCCAGATGGCCGTTCGCGGTTAAACGTGAATATCTTTACGGGTGAGGTCATTGTGACTGATTTTGGGGATACGCCGTCTATGGGAAATATCCAAACAGATACCTTACCCATTATGTTAGACCGTTGGCTTGAACGTCCACTTGCAAAATCAATTGGTTGTCATTGTCCAGCTGTAAAATGTCTCGGTCCTAATTTACTTGTGAAA
>JARIDM010000135.1 GCA_029263945.1 Sporosarcina sp. | reverse complement strand
TCTGCATGACCAGATAAGTCTGATTCCATCGGGAGAACAACTGTAATACGGTGGCTATATTTCATGAGCTCCGTAATAATTTCATATTCTCGGGTTGTAAAGTTTTCAAATCCGTCAATATAAATGTCGGCCCCTTTCAGGACGTCCGCATATTGAATTTGCGCAGCAAGTAGTGCGAGATGGCCTTCACTATCTACATAAGACGTGCCTAATTTTGCTTCGATTTTCGTCAATAACAGTGACAAATCGCTCGCTTTATCCAACAAAGTTTGGGGTGCTTTGGCAACTTCGAGTTGACGATGTAAATCATTCATCGTTTCATAATCCAAACAATAGCGACTAAACTCTTTCATTAAATCACCAATTTGCGCAGTAAACCCTTTTTTACTGGCTGCTTGTCTAAATAATTTGAAGTCATCTTGGTTTTCTTCAAGCACACTGCGAACGAGCATGCGGTAACCAAACCCGTCTACTTCTTTACGTGTAATGCCGCCCGTCTCTTGTAATATTCGCCAAGCCAGTCGTTTAAACGTCACGACTTGCGCGCGTATCAACCCGTTCAAATTAAAATTCACGGATAAACTATGCTCAACAGAAAATGACATTTGGTCTGGCACAATTACAAAAATAGGCGCGCCTAATGGATTCTCTTCAAGTTTCTCAGCAATTTCTTGTTGTATAAATGTCGTCTTTCCAGCACCCGATCTTCCAGTTATAAAACGTAAAGACACGTGACATTCCTCCTCCCATTGTAAACAAAAAAATCGTCACACCTTTCCTCTATTGTACAGATAGAATGGGTGTGACGGAAATGTTATATGTTTTTTATTGGATAAATCAAAACTCATGTTGCAAAGGCTTATTCACGTATTTCTAGCCTGCTTCTTTGATATGTCTCTAAACTCGTCTTCAACCTTTTTATTAAAACGTTGCTCTAATCTTTTCCCAATAAACCATAACAACACAATGACAACTGCGACAATGCCTGTTCGAATTGGCTGCGTCAACAACGCTTTCAAGTCCGCACCTATGTAACTAACCGTTAAAATCATAACGAATTTACCTGCCAATAAAGTAAACAAATAATGTTTCTTTTTTACATCAGCCAACGCAGCTACTAAATTAACAAGCGCTGACGGTGTAAAAGGAAAACAAATAAATAAAAATAGCGGACCAAATCCATTGCGGTCTACCCATTTAATAAGCTTTTGAACACGTTCCCTCTTTGTCAAAAAGCGAAAGAACCGCGCTTGTCCATACCTGCGAATGACCAAAAACACCGCATACGAACCGATTGAGGTTCCGACCCATGATAAAAGAAACCCGTACCATAATCCAAAAGCGCTTGCATTCGCAAACACAAAAACAAACAGCGGTAAAAAAGGAAGGAAGGATTCTATGAAAGGGAAAAACAAACCGACCAACGGACCTAACGCCCGGTACTGATGTGACAACTCTACTATTTTATCTACGTCAAACCACTCATTCATCCCAATACCCCCTGCAGCAATTCTACTCTTTTGTTAAGTATACCCATTATTTCATTGGAATCACCAAATATCTGATGAAAGTATAGTATAATGAACTCTATTCTAATAGAAAGTTGTGATAATATGGAGAATAAAGAATTCTTCTCTGGTTTAAAAGCTGGCGGAAGTATTGCCATTGGTTATTTTCCAGTCGCGCTCACATTCGGCTTACTGTCAAAAACAGCAGGTCTCTCCATCTTTGAAGCCACTGCAATGAGCCTATTTGTTTTTGCTGGCGCTTCACAATACATAGCCCTCAGCTTAATTACTGCCGCTGTCAATCCAATGCTGATTATTATGAATACCTTTATTGTCAACATTCGACATTTTCTAATGACTGCTGCATTAAGTGAAAAAATGGCCCCCGAAAAACCGTGGATTAAGGCGATTTACGCGTTCGGCATTACCGACGAAACGTTTTCAATGCTCGCAACGCGTAAAGAACAAAAAGTTACGACACGATTCGCTTTTGGCGTCATACTCATTTCCTATGGCAGTTGGGTCATTTTCACAGCACTCGGCCATGTCGTTGGCGCAAACTTGCCGCTCTTCTTGCAAGCCGCAATGTCCATCGCACTCTACGCCATGTTCATTGCACTGCTCGTACCGTCAATGAAAGGCAATCGAAAAGTTGTCATACTCGCAGGACTTGCCGCTATCATTCACTCATTCTTCTATTTCACTGGACTTCTCTCAACAGGATGGGCAATCCTTGTCTCCACACTCGTCTCTGCGGTGGTCATTGAATTCATTTACGCAAGACGCCACAAAACGAGAGAGACCGCCTATACACGAAAGGAGGATGCCTAATGGGTCCGATCTTTTGGTGGATGCTGCTAGGAATGGCACTGGCCACTTATATTCCGCGGATGATCCCTTTAACACTACTCGAAGGGAAAGCGTTACCCCCCGTTGTGTCTGGCGTGCTGCGTAATATTCCGTTCGCCGTATTAGGCGCACTCATATTCCCAGCGATCCTCTTTGTCCAAGAAGGGAATCTTCTCTTCGGCGTCATCGGCGCTGCAACCGCATTTCTAATTGCTGGCCTCGGAGGCGGCGTCATGTCCGTTGTCCTCGGCACAATCGCCGCACTCGCCGTTTATAGTTTGTTCATGTAAAAACCACTTTATTGTGGTTTTTTTGTTGTGCGCGGATTTTTTATTTGGGCGATTTTTTCTGGATTTGGGCGACTTTTTACGTTATTGGGCGATTTTAAAGTTATTTGGGCGTATTCTCACTTTTTTGGGCGATTTCCACCATATTTGGGCGTATCGACGATTTCCCTCGCTCTCCCTCATAAAAGGCGCTTCCCCGCAAAGGGAAGCGCCTCCTTTTTCATCTCTTCCGCTTTCTTTATTGGGCGACTTTCTCTGGATTTGGGCGATTTTTTACGTTATTGGGCGATTTTAAAGTTATTTGGGCGTATTTTCACTTTTTTGGGCGATTTCCACCATATTTGGGCGTATCGACGATTTCCTTCGCCCTCATTCAAAAAAGCGCCTCCCCGCAAAGGGAAGCGCCTCAAATTCAATCATTTTCACGATGGCCACGTGCGCGGTCCACCATGCGTTTCGCATACCAGAAACCAACTGTGAGCGACAGCGCATCCACAACATACAAAATCCAATCATGTGTGTACCCTGCGTAAACAGATGCCGCAATTAAACTCACGGTCAACACGAGCCCCACGTAATGGTGAAACGTTACCCGTGTAAAAAATACCACAAGCAACGCTGGCGCAAACATTGCCAAGAGTAATTTCGTTATAAATAAATCCATGTTAAACAACCCTTCTCAACAAACACAAGTTAACGTACCACGAGTAACCCTAGGCGATGGTGATCGTGTCGATAAATGACTTGTTGCAACAATCTTACTTCACCATCACGTCCCGCAATTTGTAAACGACAATGGGCCGCATTAATTTGAATCGCATCGTACAATTCTTTTTCATTTACCACTTTTTGGCCATTCACCGCACGGATCGATTCACCAGGTAAAATCCCCATCTTCTCGGCAGGTGAGCCTTGCACGACACCAGCAATCACCACACCCATCGAACTTGGCGCTAACGCATAGCCTTTTCGTTTCTCAAGAACCGTCACAACGATAGAAATGATTATCCGCGCAATAACGCCTACCCCTAGACCAATCACACCAACAAGCGGAACCCAAATTGCGATAACCCCTGCGCCCATCACTACAAGTCCTGTTAACGTAACAAAACGTCCTACCTTTGGAAACAAAACGTCTGGAAAAGACGAGCGGACAACTTGTGAAAAGCCAATGATAAGCGGCACTGGAACAAACGTAAAAGCAGTTGCACCTAATGTAAACTGTGGCCAATAAGGTAAATAAGTCGTTACCATTTCCCCAGGCACAAGAAATAACACAGGGAGCAACCAAAGTCGTTTCGCTTTAAAAACACCAGCCCGGAGCCCACGATTAGTCTTTATTAAATAAGGAGAAGCTTCATCTGCAACATGTCGAGCAATCAGTAGCCCTTCAGCGATCAAAAGCATTCCCGCAATCAGAGAAACTGTAACCGCAAGATCCCCTAGTAAATTGACTGCGCCTGAATCCCAATACAAATAGGTTACATCGAAACGTGCGAGCACATAAATCCCGCTAAATGCCAACGCCGCAAAGTAAATCGGTGATGTCAGCTTATAATTAAACGTTAAAAGTCCAATAATCGAAAATAAACAAAATAAAACAAGCCAACCTACGTCTACACTTAAACCAATTCCCGTAATTAATATAGATAGAATAAGTGCATGTACCCATGATTCTGATAAAATCCGTTTAAATTCTGTTAATCCAGGTAATAATCGAACCCGAAAACTACTGCGTTCGCGCTTCACTCGAACATAGCCTAAGATCACTGAAGCAAATAGTGCCATGATTAAAAGAGGATTCAAGAAAAATAGTGCAATCATCCACAACGTGTACGTCAGTATTTCATTTTCCACTTATTCTCACCATCCCATATTCTCTCTCTCTACTATAACAAATAATAGACAGAGATGGTGAGTAGTTGTACAAACTTCTATTAAAAAAGGAAAAACTAGGAATCATGCTACCGCGATGGACAACGGTTAGATAATTCCCAGCAATCTTAACTTACTTTACTTTTAATTCATGAGCCAAATAATCAATGGCCATTTTTAATTGGGCATCATTTTTACGATCTTCACGAAAAATCTCCGCTTGTGCTTTGAGCGCAATAAAAAAATCACGGTCCATTTTTTCTGATACGTTAATTTTTGCATCTTTACGGAAGATTTCGATTGCCTGTGCAGTCTGCTCGTCAAAATAACCATCATTTCGTTTAACTTTGTAGCCTAGTCCCTTAAGTAACCGCTGCGCATAGGAAATATCATCATGGTAATCCCCTTCTTTATAGGTCTCTGTTACCAACCTGATATGCTCATTGAATAGGCGATTTTGCTCCACCGCCAAATCTACTTCTACACCTTTTCCGTGAATCCATTTCTCTTTTGGCGTCAACCATTTATGCGTGGACAGTTTCACTTCTCCGCCATTTGTTAAGTCAATCGTTTCTTGCACCGTCCCTTTTCCGAAACTTTGTGTACCAATAATGACACTTCTTTTTAAATCTTTCAACGCACCACTTAATACCTCACTCGCTGAAGCACTGCCTTCATCTTGCAATAAAACGAGGGGAATTTTCTTCAGCTGCTCGTTAAATTGAATGTCTTCTGATTTTTCTGCGACAAGCGGTGACAGTGCACCATCCCCGTCTTCCATATAAGCAAAAATAGTGTCGGCAGTTAACACACTTCCTGCAATTTCAGAAACGCTATGCAAGTAGCCACCAGGATTGCCACGTACATCGATCATAATTGCTTTCGCTCCACCTGCAAGGAGTGCATCTGTCGCGACTTGCCATTCCTTCGCCGTATCTTCACCGAACGTCGTGATCGATATGTAGCCGACCTTCTGCTTTTTGACTGTCATTAATTCATGTGCAACCGTCGCTACTGGAATCGCATCTCTTGTAATCGAGACTTCAAGATGTTTATTTTCATCTGGTCTGAATATCGTCATCTTCAACGTCGTTCCTTGTTTCCCTCGAATTCTTTTGACAACCCCTTGAAGCGTCTCCCCTTCGATTCTCTCGCCGTCTAGTTGAATTATTTCATCATACGGACGAAGCCCTGCTTTATCGGCTGGTGAAGATTTTAAAGGGGCAACAATGATAAACTTACCATTTGACCTCGTGATTTCAGCACCAATGCCAATTCGTTCACTCGCAAGTGACTCGCGGTGCGCTGCCGCTTCTTCTGCTGTCAAATACGTTGAATACGGATCGCCAATTACATCCGCCATCCCACGGAGCGCCCCCTCAATCAGTTCATCTCCTTTTACAGGATACACCCCACGTTTTTGAATAATCTCATAAGCCTCGTCAATCACACCAAAAGTTGTCGCAGGCGTCGCTTCCTTCTTACCTTTAGAACCATTCAAGAAAAACAACACACAAAGCGTCACAAGTAACAACACTACAAAAAGAAAAATCCGGCTTTTGCGCATAAAATCCCCTCCTCTGTTCACTATATGAACAGGAATTGAACATTACGACTGCATAAGCCGGCTTCTAATTAATCGAGCCCTTCTACAAACTCACCCAACATATTTTCATCCATTGGACCTACAATTTTCATGGAAATCGTTCCATCAGTTGCAATCATATAAGTCGTCGGAATCGAGATGACTTGATACGTATCAATCACAAAACCCTCAGTATCCAGCGGTATTGGAAAAGTTAACCCGTATTCATCAACAAAATCCACAATGCCTTCTATCCCTTTTCTTTCTTGTGTAGACATATTCACAGCAACAATTTCAACATTGGCGCTGTCTTTATTTTTCTCATAATACTTTTGCATATGCGGCATTTCCGCTTTACACGGACCACACCAAGAAGCCCAGAAATTCAAAATGACTTTTTTCCCTTTTAACGCTGACAACCTAACGACATCTCCATCTAAGGTTGTCAGTTCAAAGTCAGGCGGCGTATCCCCTTGTTCTATACCGACCGTTTCATCTTCAACAAGTTGATTTGTCGTTTCTTTTGGCTTCGTTTCTTCCATATTCGACTTGACCATCAGCACAACTAATGTGCCGACCAACAAAATGGCGATGAAAGTTCCAATCAATTTTTTATTCAACAAGTTCCCTCCCTTTAGCATGAACAAGCACGTGACCTGCTACAAAAAATAAACTTATGACAAGCGTTGACAATACGGATGTACCCGTAATCCCAGCGTCTAATAACGCACTCGAAAACAGATGAACTGCTGCAAATAAGAGTACCCAGTAAACCAATAAAACGGCTACTTTCTTAATGACGAAAACCATATATAAAGCAAATGCGACCATTATGACCACACTCACATATGCCATCATCGGTACTTCTTTATTTAGCATAATCATCAGCATCGGATACAGGGCCTGCACCGATACAAAGCCCATAAATAATGAACGCAAATCAAGAGCAATCAGACGTTTCAAATATACATCCACAAGGACGATTCCTCCAACCGTCAGCAATGCCAGAAATACACCAATTCGACCCCCGTTAAAATAGAGTATAGACAATGGCGAATGAATAACTGTTTCAAATTGCGTGAGCACAACGCTCAATTTCCAGACGATGATAAAAGTAAAAATTAGATCAGAAAACTTTTCAGCATGTCGTTTGTCAAATTTCTTTCGAACGACCATATAGGCGATGACAAAGGCAATAATCAGCGCAATCCATGAGGAAGGAACGGTCATATTTCCAATTGTGTAATAGGTAGAGACAAGCATCCAATTCGCACCCTTCATTTATTTAGCCATCTGTATTTTATCGAATTCTTCCCGACATTGCTAGATTTCTGCCCATAAAAATAGGCCCACCCCGAAAGATGGACCCACGCATATTTTATTAGTAAACAATTCCTCTAGGATTAATGGCAGTTCCATAGATAAATGGCCCAGGATATAGTTCGAAATGTAAATGGGGTCCTGTAGAATCTCCTGTGTTACCCATTGTTCCGATCTGTTGTCCTTTTTTAACAACTTGACCTACACCCACATTAAATGAAGACATATGTGCATACACTGTTGTATATGTTTTACCTTCTATTGAATGTGTAATCATAATATGGTTACCGTATGATGAATGTCCTGTTGCACGGAAGATTA
>JARIDM010000116.1 GCA_029263945.1 Sporosarcina sp. | reverse complement strand
GGTTAATAAAACGGGGTGGTTAAATTGAATTTTGGAAAAAGATACTCAAATATTACGGTTATTATGGCAATGCTCCATGGTGTCATTATTGGAATTGCTGCAATAGCTGTTATTGGGTTGGTTTTAGTGAGTGGAAACGATAAAGCATTAGTGAAAAGTCCGAATGAAGAAATCCCTGCATCAGGTCCTAAATCTACTACAGAAGAAAAAGAACCAAGCGAAATGATTGACCCATTAACGCTATATGCGAAACAACATGGTGTATTTACAACTTCTGCGTCCGCTGCAACCTTTATGTCAGCTGAACCGTCCCTAGCTACGGCGGCTATTATTCAAGCGGGTGGTCAATACTATGTATGGTCGGCTGTGGGGATGACAGAATCAGAAATTACGACAACTACACAAGATGATGCCTTTACAAAGGAGTTTGCTGTGAGTACGTCTGGTTGTGAGGTTATCGGGGCTGAAATTTTTCGGGAAGTCCTTCAATCAGATACAATTGAGAAAATAAAGTTATCTGTTGGCCAAGAAAATGATGAAAAAGCGCAAGGTTTTAACAAGCAAATCACTGCAATTACAGCGTTTACAGATGACTTAAGCGTGATTCGTTTACACCTATTATCACAATATACTTATTCACAAGACTGCGCGAAAATTTCGTTTTGAAGCGAAATTACACCTCAAATCACCATTATGCTCATTTATAAACAATTTTCAATAAACTCCCTTCCGAGTATCATGAGGTATAGGGGGGATTAAAATGAATTTGTTAATGAGTACCGTGTTTAATTTAATACTTTCAGGTAAAAGTAGGCGTATGGCGTCACAATTTAATCTGAGTTGTACTGGTGAAAGAGGGGTGCAAATCGCCTTATTAAAAAGTAATGGTAATACAAAGAACTGGAAATCGGCTAAATTACTTCAGGAAAAGATCCATCGATTTGCCTTTTGGTCTTTGGAAGGCGGTGTCTATAGGATATGAAAGTGAATGTGGACTCGAAAATGATGATTCGTGATGTTCATATTGCCGATAGACCGCGTGAGCGTCTGATTAGACAGGGTGCTGAAAGTTTATCAAATCAAGAACTCGTCGCAATTCTTCTTCGCACTGGGACGAGACAAGAGTCTGTTCTCATCCTGGCAAATAGAATTTTATCTTCTTTCGATAAAATTCAAGATATGAAAGATGCGACGATTGAAGAATATACAAAAGTCAAAGGGGTTGGACAAGCCAAGGCGGTCCAATTATTAGCAGCTGCGGAGATTGGAAAGCGAATGTACCGAAAGCATTCCGAAGGTCGTTATACAATTCGTTCACCTGAAGATGCCGCGGCCTATTTAATGACGGATATGACTTCGTTAACACAGGAGCACTTTGTCGCAATGTTTCTAAATGTGAAAAATGAAATCCTACATAAGGAGACTATTTTCATAGGTTCTTTAAATTCATCTATCGTTCATCCTAGAGAATTATTTAGGGAAGCTGTAAAACGTTCAGCTGCTTCGATCATTTGTGCACATAATCATCCATCTGGAAACCCCACACCTTCACCCGAAGATATTGAAGTTACAAAGAGATTAGCGGAGGCGGGCGCGATAATGGGGATTGAGCTACTGGATCATTTAATCATTGGCGATCATCAATTTATCAGCTTAAAAGAAAAAGGGTACATGTGACACTATCACTTTCTTCGCTAATCCGTTATAATGTGGTGTATGAGTTGATGAATGCCGTAATAAGACGGTTCAGGAGAAAGGAAGAATATATTTGTTTGGATTTGGTGCAAAAGACGTAGGTATTGATTTAGGTACAGCAAACACATTAGTATTTATTAAAGGGAAGGGAATTGTATTAAGAGAACCTTCTGTTGTAGCTAAAAACACAGTAACTGGAGAAATTGTTGCAGTCGGAAGCGCTGCTAAAAATATGATTGGCCGTACTCCTGGTTCAATCGTGGCAACACGTCCAATGAAAGACGGTGTAATTGCCGACTTTGAAATTACGACAGCTATGATCGAACATTATATGAAAGAAGCCATGAAAGCATCTGGCGGATCATGGAAAAAGCCTAATGTGATGGTTTGTGTACCTTATGGTATAACATCAGTTGAACAGCGAGCAGTTATTGATGCTTCACGTCAAGGTGGGGCAAAAGATGCTTTCACAATTGAGGAGCCTTTTGCTGCAGCTATAGGCGCAGGATTGCCTGTATGGGAACCAACTGGAAGTATGGTCGTCGATATCGGTGGAGGAACTACTGAAGTTGCTGTCATCTCGCTTGGTGGAATTGTTACAAGCGAATCGATCCGCGTTGGTGGAGATACAATGGATCACGCAATTATTGGTTATATTCGTAAAATATATAATTTAACGATTGGTGAGCGAACTGCTGAAGCAATTAAAATGGAAATTGGTTCTGCTAAAGTAACTGGTAAAATGGAGAAAATGGATATTCGTGGCCGTGATCTTCTTACTGGACTTCCTAAAACAATCGAAATTACATCAGATGAAATCGCTGAAGCTTTACGTGAATCAATTTCACGTATTATTGAAGGCGTTAAGAAGACGCTAGAAACAACACCACCAGAGCTATCCTCTGACGTTATGGAACGTGGAATTGTTCTAACAGGAGGGGGTGCTTTACTAAGAAGTCTTGACAAGGTTATTTCAGAAGAGACGAATATGCCCGTATTCATCGCAGATGAGCCGTTAGATTCTGTAGCGATTGGAACAGGTAAAGCGCTTGATAATTTCGATATCATAAAGAAGATGCAAACTAAATAATATGCATAGAGATGAATCTGTCTTCTGATTATAATTAAAATGTAATAAGAAGACGGTTTATCTGCTACAATGAACATATTGATGAGGGAGGACATGGGCAATGCCGCGATTTTTTTCAAATAAACGATTGATATTACTGCTTGTAGGCGTTATTCTCCTTGTAGCAATAATTTCATTCTCCCTGAAGGACCGGCATAATGCTTCCCTACCAGAACGTGTTGTAAAGGATGTTGTTGGCTTTGGACAAATGATTTTTTCGAAGCCAGCACATTACATTACAGATGTTATAGGTAATGTCGACGGGATTTTGAATACATATGAAGAGAACAAAACATAGAAAGAGCGTCTTGGTGAATATGCAACTATCCAAGCTGACCTAACAGAAGTGAAGCTGGAAAATGAGGAATTGCGCGAAATCATTGATAAAAAAGAAGATTTAAGTGATTTTGAATCGATTCATGCAACTGTTATTTCAAGAAATCCTGATCAGTGGGAAGAGAAAATCATATTGGATAAAGGATCGAAGCACGGTGTGGAAAAAAATATGGCTGTTGTTACAGCTAGAGGCTTAATCGGCAAAGTAATTATTGTTACATCTACAACATCAACTGTGGAATTACTCTCTACTGAAAATCGAGGATTCCGTGTGTCCTCAGTTGTTCGTGGTGGAGAAAATGGTCAGGAATCTGTTTTTGGTTTAATCGAAGGATTTGACAGAACACGTGGCGAGTTGTTTATGAAACGAATT
>JARIDM010000115.1 GCA_029263945.1 Sporosarcina sp. | reverse complement strand
TAAATCGCCCTTGCCCAACAGACGTAAAACTACAGTTTTTATAGTCTCCGATTGCGCCTGCACCACTCTCAGCCAGCGCTGCACGAATTTCTTTAGAATGCGTAACGGGGCTAAAGACAATCAGCTTATATAAAGAATCAGCGTACGTATTTTCAAGAACCTGAGTCTCTTTGAGTTCAAGGCATTCAGCAAGCATATCGTTTACGCCGCCTGTCGCCACATCTAAATTCGTATGCGCTGCATAAATCGATATATCGTGCTTAATACACTTCTCAAACATTCTACCTTGCGGTGTATCTGTCGCAATACGCTTCAACGGTCGAAATATCGGCGGATGATGCGCGAGAATAAGATTCGCACCTTTTTGAATCGCTTCATCCACTACTGGTTCATTTACATCCAGTGTCACCAGTACATTTTCAGTAGTTCGGTTAAGTTGCCCGACATGTAGACCCACAGGATCTCCTTCTAATGCATAGCGCTTTGGAGACCACTTTTCAAAAAGTTCAATGATTTCATGTCCATTCACTTTCTTCATAATTTAAGCACCTCTCCTACGATGCGAATACGCCGCATCAATTGCTCTTTTTTCTTAATGATTTCAGCTGTTTCAATTGCTTCTTCAATCGAACGAAGAACGTCTTTCAATTGTGCACATTCATTTGTCCACTTCTCAAGGAATATAGGCGACTTTTCTTTCATTAAGATAGGGCCTAATAATAGTGCGCGTTCATCATAGACAACTTGTCCTCTCTCAAGAACTAAAATTTCATAAATCTTCCCGTCTTCTTTTAAAATATGCTCATTGGACAACATCCAACCATTTATAGTCGCCCATTCACGAATTGCTTGTGCATGAATATTCGGTTGCGTAATAATGCGTCGCACTTTTCCTAATGAGTGTTTGCCCTCTTCTAAGATAGAGGCAATTAACGATCCACCCATCCCAGCAATCGTAACCGTATCTACACCGTCGCTCTCTTCAATTGCGGCTAACCCGCTTGCCAGTCGAACTGTAATAGAACTTGTAAGTCCGTGCCGTTTAACATTTTTTACAGCTGATTCAAACGGACCGACAACCACCTCTCCTGCAATTGCTTTTTCCACTTTCCCTTGTTGTACGAGATAGACGGGTAAGTACGCGTGGTCACTTCCAATGTCAGCTACGATTGCACCTTCCCGAACAAAAGAGGCAACTTTATGAAGTCTTTCTGATAATTGTATATTCAACACCAAACCCTACTTTCTTCCCCAATTAACTAGCTTTAACGAGTGATAGAAAAAAGCCATCTATCAACAGAAAATTCCTGTCGCCAGATGGCTTTCATCAATACATAGATTATTCAAGAGATAAAATGTAGTCTGCCATTGCGTCTAAATCGCCATCTGGAATAAGTCCAGCTGGCATTCCGCCATCTGTACCATTTTTAATGATATCTACAAGGTCCTCTTTAGACAAATCTGTTCCAACTAATTTTGGAGCACTCGCACCTTCTAGGTCACCACCGTGACAAGCGATACATTTACCTTGTGCAACCGATTCACCATCAAACTCTTCTGTAACTTCTGGTTCATCAGAATCCACATCGGCAATCTCTGCTTTTTGATCAAGTCCATAAAGCGACATGAAGAAAATAAGGCCAATTCCTAATGCCATAATTAGGAGAAAAGGTACTATTGGATTTTTACCCATTGAATTAACCTCCTTCAACAAAATTAAATTCTGTAATAATTACAGTATACAACTAATATTGTACTGTATCTGTACTGAAACTGAAAGAGATTTAAAGAAATTCTTCTGTTTTTGTGAAGTTTTCGACTTAAAAGTTCACAGTTCAACGAATATCTCATGATGAGGTTAGCTCAACACGACCCATAAGCAAGATTGTGCTGAATTTTCATTAAACGATGTGTCGCCTGGATATAATCAGCGTAAGCAATGATAAAATCGACGCGATTAACAGCCGATGAGTCTAGCGATTACCATTCTTTGCACTTCAGATGTCC
Source organism: Sporosarcina sp. (assembly GCA_029263945.1). GTDB lineage: Bacteria > Bacillota > Bacilli > Bacillales_A > Planococcaceae > Sporosarcina. The sequence goes on along the minus strand of JARIDM010000115.1, from coordinate 6,985 downwards.
CCTCACCAATTTCAAGAAGTTTTGCATCACGCAAGTAACGCTCAACCTCATATTCTTTCATATAACCATAGCCACCATGTATTTGTATCGCCTCATTTGCAATCTCCATCGCAATTTCAGATGCATATAATTTACACATGGCAGCTTCCTTCGTAAACGGCCGTCCTTCGTCCTTTAACCAAGCCGCTTTATAGACCATATTTCGTGCAAGTTCTATTTTCATAGCCATATCCGCCAATTTAAACTGCGTCACTTGGAATTCTGATAGCGTTTTCCCAAATTGCTTGCGTTCTTTCGCATAATTCAAAGCCCGATCAAACGCCGCCTGCGCAATTCCTACAGCCATCGCACCAATGCCTATCCTACCGCCGTCTAGCGTGACTAGAAACTGTTTAAAGCCATCCCCGCGCCTTCCAAGTAGATTCTCTTTTGGCACACGGACGTTATCGAAGACAAGTTCAGTTGTATTTGACGCATTGAGCCCCATTTTCTCATAGTTATCAATAATTTTAAAACCTTCTGTGTCTGTTGGTACGAGAATTGCACTGATTTCCTTTTTACCATCTGTTAAACCTGTAATCGCTGTAATGGCCAGTGTCTTTGCATAGCTCGCATTTGTAATATATACTTTAGCCCCGTTAATAATAAAATCATCGCCGTCTTCTTTTGCGGTTGTCTGCGTACCTCCAGCGTCAGATCCTGCATTGGGCTCAGTAAGTCCAAATGCGCCAAATGACTCTCCCTTACAAATCGCTGTTAAATACGTTTTCTTTTGTGCTTCTGTTCCAAATAAGTTAAGCGGCGCTCCCCCAAGCGAAATATGCGCAGAATACGTAATTCCAGTAGATGCACATGCCCGACTTAACTCTTCTGTTACAATCGCAAAGCTTATCGTATCTGCTCCGCTTCCCCCAAATTCTTCAGAAAAAGGCAGCCCCATCATGCCCATTTCAGAAAGCATTTCGAAAATTTCTTTCGGAAATGCTTTTGTTCGGTCACGCTCAATCGCCCCTGGTGCTACCTTTTCAGACGCAAATGATCGAATCATATCTTTAATCATTTGCTGTTCTTCTGTAAGGTCAAAATTCATTTTCCTCATCCCCTTCATAAGTGTAAACGCTTACAATTATGATTATATCGAATAGTTGGATGACACATCAACTATTCGATAGTAAAGTATAAATTTAGATTTGATAAATGAGGAAGCCAATAATAAACACGATGCCCACTGCACCAGATAATGTAAAATAGAGTAACTTTAATTTACGGCCAGCAAATAGCCATAGCACGCAGTTCAATATTAAAAGCCCAAGTAACAACATGGGCACTTCATAGAAAAAAGTAGTCCATAGTTTAAAGGACATGGCTAACAAAATCATTGCACTTGATATGTATATAAAAGGAAGCGCTGAAGACTTTTTGATCGACTGATTGAAGACTGGATATAATAGCAATGCCGAAAGAATGATTCCTGTGAATCCAAGCAATAAGGAAGGATACTTTTCGAACATAAATAGACCAACACTTAGAACAAAAGCGAGTAACAAACAAATTATAATGAGCACATTCTTCTTTTTCTTTTCTTTACTTAAGATAGAAGTAGAAACTTTACCGTCTTCTTCATCCATTTCGTTCCCTCTTGCATAAAGCGTAATTAAAAAGTCACAGTAATGAGCTGGCAATAATTTGTTTTTCTTCCAATACTTTATCTCAGAAATAATTATTTTCTTTCTATGGTCATTCATTTCCCCTACACCACCTAAAGATTTAAAAAGCATCGGCTTTTGAATGCCGATGCAATTATAATGTTATTCTAAGAAATCTTTCAATCGTTTGCTTCTAGATGGATGTCTCAATTTACGAAGTGCTTTCGCTTCAATTTGACGAATACGTTCTCGTGTTACACCGAATACACGTCCAACTTCTTCAAGCGTACGTGTGCGACCATCATCAAGACCAAAACGTAGTCTTAACACGTTTTCTTCACGGTCCGTTAACGTATCCAGAACATCTTCAAGCTGTTCTTTCAAAAGTTCATAAGCGGCATGGTCAGATGGCGATTGCGCTTCAGAGTCCTCAATGAAGTCTCCTAAGTGAGAGTCGTCTTCCTCACCAATTGGCGTTTCTAGTGAAACAGGTTCTTGTGAAATCTTTAAAATTTCACGCACACGATCTGCAGTTAATTCCATCTCTTCTCCAATTTCTTCTGGTGAAGGTTCGCGGCCTAAATCTTGTAATAATTGACGTTGGACACGAATTAGTTTATTAATTGTTTCGACCATATGAACAGGAATACGAATCGTTCTCGCTTGGTCAGCAATTGCACGTGTAATCGCCTGACGAATCCACCAAGTTGCATAGGTACTGAACTTAAACCCTTTTGTATGGTCAAATTTCTCTACCGCTTTAATAAGACCCATATTTCCTTCTTGAATAAGATCTAAAAATAACATCCCACGGCCTACATAACGCTTAGCAATACTTACAACGAGGCGAAGGTTTGCTTCTGCCAGTTCTTTACTTGCAGACTCGTCCCCATCAATAATACGCTTGGCAATTGAAACTTCTTGTTCCCCTGTTAATAATTCAACACGACCAATTTCTTTTAAATACATACGAACTGGGTCGTTAATTTTGACACCTGGAGGGACGCTTAAATCATTTAAATCTATTTTAGAATCATCGGCATCTTGCTTTGCAGCGTCTTTGACAACAACTTCTTGCTCATCCTCCGATTTACGATCCATTTCTATCCCTTGCGCTTCAATCGTATCTAAAAACTCCTCGAATTGTTCTGGCTCAATTTCATAGGGTGACAGTTTTTCAGTCACTTCATCAAGTGTAATTTCACCCGATTTCTTCCCTGCTTCTAATAACTGGGCTTTTACCTCTTTTATTGTTAATTCTTCTTTCATACCTGCTGACACTTCTTTTTTACTCATCTTACCCGTTCCTCCTTCTAACACCGGATTAGCGCTATAGTAATGCTAATGATTTCCGGAGCTGTATAATATCCCTGGCCAGCTCCAGCGCCCGGGTATAATCATTTGTCTTTTCTGCTTCTTTAGATTGATGCATTTTTTCCTGTATGGACAAACTAATGCGGTACTTTTGTAAATGAATCATACAATCTGCGATTTCTTCTTCAGCATGCTCGGGATCATATTCTGTCATCGCTGCTTCCAAAACTAACTTCCGCAATTCGCGGTCATCTAGCGACTCCGCAAATCTGTGAAAATCCGGGGTCTTGTGCTGCTCATAAAATCCCGCAAGTCGTATGAATACCGCTTGATAATCATCGTGAATAAATACTTCACTACGCTCTGCATGAAAACGATCAAATAGCGTACCATCATGCAATAAATGATATAAGAGCAATCGTTCCGCACGCTCAATCCCTGTCTTTTTTCTAACAGGTGAGGTAGCGCTTGGTGTAACTTCATTTATATATCGTGGTGTAGGTTCAGCTTTCGCCTGTTTAGCACGACTCCCTGCTAACTTCATGAATTGTTGTTGTATCGCTTCCATAGAAATATTCGTCTCTTTCGACAATTGACCAATATATAGATCTCTTTCTACAGGTGATGACCGCGATGTCAGTTCTTCTAATACTTCATGAATATATTGCAACACATCGTTTTCATACGATAAATTTTTGGACCTTTTTGCATAAGCCATCACAAAAGACATATAGGCATGCGGATTATTAAGTATCTGCTGACGAAAAGCTTCACCGCCGTGCTCTCTAATATAATCATCTGGATCGGTATCATTCGGCAACAATGCAATTTGTACATCGAATCCTTTACTTATCGCCATTTCAGCAAATCTTTTTGCCGCTTTCCAACCAGCTTCGTCGCCATCACAACAAATGATGAGTTCTTTTGCAATTCTTTTAAGTTTAATGAGATGACGATCTGACAACGAAGTCCCCATTAAAGCTACACTATTTTCTACGCCAATATGTTCTGCAGAAATGGTATCCATAAATCCTTCAAACAGTATTACTTTACCCGTTTTTCGTATGTTAAGACGTGCATTATGCAAATTATATAAAATTTGGCTCTTTTCAAAGATTGGTGTCTCTGGACTATTTAAGTATTTCGCTGTTTCTTTATCCTCATAAAGTGTACGTCCGGAGAACGCAACAATATTCCCTTTATCATCTCGAAGCGGAAACATAATCCGACCACGAAATCTGTCGAAGAAGCTTGTGCCATCATCTTTCATAATTGATAGACCTGCGCGCTCCATTTCAAGCATGTCAAAGCCTTTTCTTTTCAATAAATCGGAAAGTGCCTCAAAATCATCTAATGCCCAGCCTATCCCGTACTTTTCGATACTCGCTCTTGTAAACCCTCTATTTTCAAGGTAATCGAGTGCTTTTTCTCCTTCTACAGTGTTTAACAGTATGTGGCTAAAAAAGTTAGCTGCAAGTGTATGTGCTTCAATCATATGTCTAAATTCTTCACGCGGCTTAATGACACCTGATTCCTCACCAGAGGGTACGTCAATTTCAACGCCTGTCCGTTCAGCTAACTTTATGATGGTTTCCGTAAATGGACTATTTTCGATATCCATTATGAAAGTTATGGCATTCCCACTCGCACCACATCCAAAACAATGAAAAAGTTGTTTATCTTCTGAGACAGAAAATGACGGAGTACTCTCGCCGTGAAAAGGACAAAGACCAAACCAGTTCTTCCCTCTTTTGGTCAATTGAATATATTCTCCGATTAAATCGACAATGTCTGTCTTTGTACGTACCTCTTCAATTGTCTCCTCAGGAATTCTTGTCATTCAATCACCATTTTCTTCTTTCTTTCTCGGGCTAATTACATAGTTTCGATACATTTACCGAAAATCCTTCTTAATTCGACAAATACTTATAATTACTTTTTATCTACAACATCTCATTATACCAGAAGATTGACTGATTTCTATAGATGTTTTTTACATAACTGAGTCAATTTCATCATCACCACAATTACGACACCGACATGAACGATCATTTGAGAACGGTTCAACTTAATACTATGTAGGGCGTTGTAACGCTAAAAACTTAACATGAGATTGGTTGAACCACAGTCCGAAAAGAAGAACCTCTCCATTTTAAAATGAAAGGTCCTTCTGGATCATTTAGTATACGAAGATAATTTAGAAATAATCACGTTCGCTGTTTCTTCAACTGCGCGACTCGTTACATCAATCACCTGACATCCTATCTTATCAGTAACTCGGTTAAAATGCTCGATTTCAGCCTCTATTCGTTCAAAACGTGCATAATTTGCATCATCCTTTAAACCAAGCGCAATTAATCTTTCTTTACGAATTGAATTTAGCTTTTCAGGCGAAATGATCAACGCAAAACATTTTTGGGGATCTATCTGAAATAACTCTTCAGGTGGATCGACCTCAGGAACGAGTGGGACATTTGCAACATTATAACGTTTATGTGCAAGGTATTGAGACAAGGGTGTTTTTGACGTTCTAGAAATCCCTATTAAAACGATATCTGCTTTCAATATACCACGTGGATCTCTTCCGTCATCATATTTGACCGCGAACTCAATGGCTTCTATTTTTTTAAAATAATCTTCATCTAACATTCTTACTAACCCTGGTTCCTCTAATGGTTTTTCACCGAGCACCTCGCCAAGTTCCTCAACGATTGGGCCTATTAAATCGATATGCTTAATCCCCAGCTTTTCACATTCTTCATGTAACTTAATGCGCATAGAGGTTTTAACAAGCGTATAAACAACGACTGCCTCTTGTTCTTTTGCCAAAAATACGATTTCTTTTAATTGCGTTTCGTCTTCAACATGCGAAAATCGTTTTAAAGATACTGCTTCAAGTCCTTGTCTATATTGAATCGCTGCAGCTTTCGCGACAAGTTCAGCGGTTTCGCCAACTGAGTCTGAAACGATGAACATCATTAGTTTTTTCAACAAACACACCTCACAATTCATGGTCATCCGCAAGTGATAAAAAAGCTGCGGTAATATTTGTTTTTGTCATGCGGCCGACAACTTCAAGCCCATCTCCTGTATCTACAATGACAGGTAACGAATCGATTTGTTTATCTATCATTTTTTTAGACGCTTTAATTAACGTGTCTTGCTTCACACAGTAAGTGATATTTGGCATTCTTGTCATAATTACATGGACCGGTATTTTATCGATTTCATGATTACTAAGTGTTGTTCTGAGTAAATCTTTACGCGAAAGAACCCCAGTTAAATGTGACGATTTATCAACAACAAATAAGGAGCCTACATCTTCCAAGAACATATGGCAGATTGCATCATACACAGAGAATTGCTCTGACACAACTACAGGCATCGATTGAAAATCGCCAACTTTCATCGCGTTCATACTATCTGATATTGACTTAGAAGGTTTTTTACCAGAATAAAAATAACCTACGCGCGGCCTAGCATCTAGGTAGCCAGCCATTGTTAAAATTGCGAGATCAGGTCGAATCGTTGCACGCACTAGACTTAATCGAACGGCTATTTGTTCTCCTGTAATTGGCCCATCAGCTTTGACGATTTCTAGAATATCCATTTGTCGCTTATTCAGTTCCATATGTCACCGCCTTCAGCGTTCTTTTCGATAGCTTTTATTTTTGTATAAGTTTTCTCATACATCCAATCTATTCAATTATTATATACGAAGATGCGAGCTATTGCTAAGAAATTAGAACCATGCTACAATTATTTATGAATTAAAAAAGTCAATCTCAGAATTTGTTTAATCCGATACAGCAATATAATATATTGTGTAACGATAAGAACCGATAATGAAATCGACTACAATAGGCATTGATAAGTTTATAAGTAGCGTTTAAAAAAAGCGAGCAGGGTTGGTGTAAGCCTGCAGAAACGTGAAAAGGCAGCTTTGAGCCATGCAATTTTAAGAGGGCTAATTTATTTAGCCAAACGGGGTGGAACCGCGGGTCATTATGCACTCGTCCCCGGAC
>JARIDM010000043.1 GCA_029263945.1 Sporosarcina sp. | reverse complement strand
ATGATTGGTGGCGTTGGACTTACACTTAAAAAAGGAAAGTTTAACTTTCTTAAATAAATCATTGAAAAACACCTGTTTTGTCATATGACAACAGGTGTTTTTTTGGTTGACTTTTAAAACTTAAAATCGACAAATTATTGAATGAGTGATGTTCTGTTGAAAGCAGACGCTTATTCGTGTAAAATTATCAGTGGAAAATGGAGGTCATCATTTATGGCTGATACACTATATCTAGCGGCAGTTCCACAAGGCTCTATCTCATTGGTACATGTTATCCTTTCTGTACTTATTTTCATTGTGATATTTTTCGGGATTGGGTTTCTCATGAACATGTTGCTTCGGATGACATGGTTTATGGCAATTGCTTATCCAATCGTCGTGATTTTTATCATTGATGAAGTGAAAGTTTATGAATATTTAACAAAACCAGCTTATGCATTTAATCTATTAGGAACTAAAATAATGGCACTACAACCTGTGGACATTATTATTTTGGCAAGTGGATTTGTAGGGACAATTATTGCTGGATTTGTTATGAAATTACTTCGAAAATCTGGCTACCAAATGTTTTAACTTAAAAAGGTGCACACAGGATTAATAACCTGGTGCACCTTTTTTTATAGAATGATTGTATAAATAATGACGGAAATAAAAATACCTGTGAGCGCTCCTACAAATACTTCGCTAGGTTTATGACCAAGCAATGTTTTAAGTTCTAAAATTTTCTGTTCTTCATCTTTATGTTGCCAGCCTCGTGCTTCTTCTACAAATGTCTGGAAATCGATCCGCATCTGATTAATGATGACAGCTTGTTGTCCAGCTTGGTAACGAATTCCCGTAGCGTCAAACATGACGATAACTGCAAAAATTGCTGAAACTGCAAAAAGTGGTGAATCTAATCCAGATTGAAATGCGATCGCTGTTGTTAAAGCGGTTACAGCCGCTGAATGGGAACTTGGCATACTTCCAGTTGAAGTCACGAGCTTCCAATCTATTTTTCGGGTATGAATATAGGCAACAGGAATCTTAACAATCTGTGCAAAAACAATTCCAAATAAAGCCGCAAGGAGCGGAATATTTTGAAAAATAGCCATTGGGATCCACTCCTTAATCGTGTGGTTTATCGTATCCATAGTATACCACATCCAATCCTATTCAAAACAGTAATATCGTTACAAGAAGGCGTTGAATAAGTAGTGGATATTACACGAGATTGAAAATTTAGGTTATACTAAAAAATGGATACTAAAATAGGAGGCATTCATTATGAAAATCACAATTACTGAAACAAACTTCGAACAAGTTGAGGCAGATGTGCTTGTCGTTGGTGTACCAGAACATCCAGAGAATACGGACGGATGGAATGAGTTTGTCACATCTTATAGCGACCGATTACCAAACTGGTTGAAAACAGGGGATGTACAAACTGCATTTAAAAAAGTAGTGAAGATGCCAGCACTAGGTGAACAAAAATACAATCGGGTGTTATTTATTGGATTGGGTGCAAGAAAAGAATTGACTGAAGCGTTACTCCGGGAAGCTTTTGTGGCAGTTGGGCAAGCGTTAGCAACGAGCAAGACAACCTCTGTTGCGATTTGGACAGCACCATTTACGAATGAACAGCTCACTTGCGATGATGTTGCATTTACGGCAGCTGAAGGACTAGGCCTGGGTGGTTATAAGTTTGAGGACTATAAAACAACGTCAAACGAAAGAGATGTCGTACTTGAAGCGGTCACGCTGTTGTCATCAGCAGACAAAGATGAACTAAAAGCTGCATTTGAAATTGGACAGGTACATGCGCATGCAGTGAATGAAGCGCGCACGCTTGTGAATATGCCGCCAAATATTTTAACAGCGACTGAGATGGCAAAATATGCACGTCAACTTGCTGAAAAATACGATTTTGAAATTGAAGTTCTAGGTAAAAAAGAGATGGAAGAACAAGGAATGGGTGCAATTTTAGCGGTTAATAAAGGATCGGTTGAACCGCCTCAGTTAATCGTATTGAAATACACGGGAACTGATCAGTGGGAAGATGTTGTCGGCCTCGTTGGAAAGGGCATTACATACGACACGGGTGGTTATTCAATTAAACCAAAAGATGGCATGGTCGGTATGAAGGGTGATATGGGCGGTGCAGCAGCGGTACTTGGCGCAATGGAAATTATCGGTGAAACGCGTCCTGCGAAAAATGTCATTGCCGTGATAGCTTCTACTGATAATATGATTTCAGGTGAAGCGTTTAAACCCGACGATGTTATTACGTCACTAAGCGGTAAAACAATAGAAGTGCTCAATACGGATGCAGAAGGACGTCTCGTACTTGCGGATGCGGTTACGTATGCACTACGTTCAGGTGCAGACTATCTCGTTGATGTTGCAACGCTCACAGGTGGTGTGATTGTGGCATTAGGAAATGATAAAACAGGTGCGCTCACAAATGATGAAGCATTCTTTGAAGAGTTTATGTATGCGGCAGCAGAAACAGGAGAGTTTGTTTGGCGTCTACCTTTAACTGAAAATGACAAAAAACGACTGCGTAAGAGTGACGTAGCAGATTTAAACAACTCACCTGGTCGTGATGGCCATATGATTTTTGGTGGGGGCTTTGTAGGTGAATTTGTTGGGGACACACCTTGGGTTCATCTTGACATTGCAGGTACTTCAGAAGCAAGTGCAGCACATGATTTAGGGCCGAAAGGTGCCACGGGCGTTATGGTTAGAACACTCGCAACCCTTGTTGAACGAATGGCAGAATAGGCTTAATGAATAGATAGGCAACTGTCTAGGCTCCTCCTTCCCACTTTGAATAGGATAAGTGAGAAGGAGGAGTTTCTTTTGTCTAGAGGTAATTATGGTCGCGGCGGTCGTCGTAACGATGGTTTTGGGGGCGGCGGTTTTGGAAATGATGGTTTTGGTTTTGGCGGATTTGGAGGCCCTTTTATTGGTGGACTGACTGGAAGCTTATTAGGGAATGTATTATTTCCAGGAGATAATATTTACGGCGGTGGTTATGGCGGAGGATACGGCGGTTATCCACCTTATTACGGTGGCTATCCTTACTATCCATATGGGGGCGGTTATCCATATCAACAGCCCTATTACGGCGGCTACTATAGAAATTACTAATGCCACCTATCAAGAATTACGTGCCATTCAATTAAAAAGCAAGGAAGAACGGATTTTTTCCGATTCTTCCTTGCTTTTTTGTGTATTAGTTTTCTTTTTTCTCTTCTTCTTTGTTGTCTCTTTTAACATTTTTGAACACTTCTGCGAGGTCATCCCCAACGGTTAGTTTCGTGGGTTCAGCGCCAGCAATATAAGCAGCCCGACTCATTAAGTGACCACCAATGGGTGCAGTAATGAATAAGAAAAGAATCCCAAGCAAGATTTTAATACTAAAATGTCCTTCATTTAACCAAAAGTGAAAGAAAACACCGATTAAAATACTGAGCACACCTAATGTAGCGCTTTTAGACGCTGCGTGTGCCCTGGTATAGACATCGGGTAGGCGTAAGACGCCAATCATTGTAACGACCGTAAACAGGACGCCTACAAGGACTGTGATAACAATGAGTGTATTAGCGATTACGGTCATATTCGATGATCTTTCCTTTCTCTATAAACTTTGAGAAACTAACCGTTCCGATAAAGGAAAGGACTGCAAGTAGTAAAATGACTTCAAGAAATAGCTCTGTCTCAAACAATATGGAAAGTAGAGCAGTTGCAGAAATGAACATGACTCCAATTGCATCAAGGGCAACGAGTCGATCCGGTACAGAAGGTCCACGTAAAATACGATACAACATGCCGACCATCGATAAAATGACAACGGCTAACGCGGTCCATATAAATGTCATCATGGATGACTCACCTCCTTGATTGCTTTTTCGAACGTATTTTTGATCGAATCAATTGCATCATCCACATCATCTGCATCTATTGCATGTACATATAACGTCTTTTGATCGTCTGAAACGTGCACCACAATGGTTCCAGGTGTGAGCGTAATCAGACTAGAGAGTAGGGTAATCTCCCAATCCCGTTTTAAATCAGTTGGAAGTGCAAAAAATCTCGGTTGTATATCTAATTTTGGGCGTAGGACTAAGCGTAAAACAGCAATATTAGATTTTATTAATTCGCTTATGAAGAGTAAACTTAATTTAATTGTTGCCCACAACCGTGCTGTATAAAGTTTTGCACCGAGAAATCGTCTCATCATCAGAAGAAGGAGAAATCCGATTAAATATCCGATAACAAAAGTTGTTGCTGTCATCGAAGAACTCAAGAACATCCAGACGATTGCGATGAAAAAGTTCAGTAATATTTGAAAAGCCATCGTCATCTACTCCTTTAACACCGCATCAATGTAGGTTGATGGGTTTAATAATACATCTGAAGCATCTGTCATGTAAGGAACAAGCCATTCGCTTCCAACACCATACGCGATTGAAATGACAACAAGTGCGACTGCAGGAATCATCATGAAGCGGTAATCTCTTCGTTTTGTTGTGGGTAGTTCCACGGGTTCGCCCCAAAATGCATAGATGAAAATCCGCATCACGGACAACAGAACAACTAAACTGGAAGCGAGAATGATGATACTGCCCACGACATTTCCTGCTTCAAATGCCCCTTGGACAATGAGCAGTTTACCAGTGAATCCACTAAGTGGCGGAATACCTGCGAGTCCAAATGCGGCGATTAAATACATCCAGCCAAGAGGCGCATGGGTTTTCATCAGTCCGCCCATTTTCCGCAAGTTTGACGTGCCGGTAATGGCGATGACAATTCCAATTAAGAGGAACAAGGCCCCTTTAATAATCATGTCATGAATCAGGTAAAACATTGCGCCAGTCATGCCTGCTTCGTTCATCTGAGAAACACCGAACAGAATTACACCGACTGCAATGACAATGTTATAAATTATAATTTGTTTCAAGTCAAATTAGGCGAGTGCACCGATACATCCAGCAATGATTGTTAGAATCGACAAGATTAACAATATTTCATGCGTGACCGGTAGTTCATGGATAAAGAATAAGGTGTAGGTTCTCGTAATTGCATAGACACCAACTTTAGTCAGCAACGCACCGAATAACGCTAAGACAGGAACCGGGGGCGCAGCGTAAGCGCCTGGTAACCAGAAGTACAGTGGGAAAATCGCTCCTTTAATGCCAAACACAAGTAAGAATAAAATGGCAATGACGGTGATGATCCCTGGTTGACCGATCTCTGTTATTTTTACTGAAATATCCGCCATATTAAGCGTTCCAATGACAGAATATAAAAGCGCAATGGCAACAACGAAGAAAGCGGATGAAATTACGTTGACCAATATATATTTAATAGATTCACGTAATTGTCTTTTTTCACCACCAAGTACAATCAGTACATAGGATGCCATCAAAAGAACTTCAAAGAAGACGAACATATTAAAGATATCCCCTGTTGTAAATGCACCGTTAACCCCAACGAGCATAAAAAGAACAGCAGGGTAATAATAAAAACGTTCTCTTTCTTTTCCAATTGCAGTAAAGCTATAAATCACCACGAATAAAGTGATGATAATTGAAGTTGTCACGAGTATAGCAGATGTCATATCCGACACCATCGTAATGCCGAAAGGCGCTGGCCAACTCCCTAAAGTAAGTGCTTGAATGCCGTCTACTTTCACTTTAGCTGTGAGCACAAGTGCTGCAATCAACGTGCTGACTAAACCAATGACTGTGAGTGATCTTTGTACCAGGATATTCTCCTTAAAGAACAGCAGAATAATCGCGAAGAAAAACGGCAAAATGATCGGGAATAATAAAAGATTAATCATGTTCGTCATTTCCCTTCATTAAGTTCATATTATCAGTTTTGTGCTCCGCATACGTTCTATAGAACAATACGAGCATAAATGCCGTCACACCGAAACTAATGACTATGGCGGTTAAAATAAGCGCTTGTGGAAGGGGATCCACATAATCGGTGACCCCTTCAGTGATTACAGGGGGGGCGCCTCCACCTAGTCCACCCCGTGTCAAAATAAGTAAGTGGGCACCGTGACTGAGTAGTCCAGTTCCGAGAATGATTCGGAGCAAACTTCTAGATAAAATTAAATAAATCGCTGCGGTGAATAAAATTCCGATGACGATCGCCATAACAAATTCCATTAGGCATCGCCTCCAATCGATTGAATCATCGTAATCGTAGAGCCGACAACAACTAGGTAAACCCCAGCGTCGAAAAGCATTGCTGTATGAAGGGACGATGTGCCAAATAACGGTAAGTTGAAATCACCAAATGCATGTGTAAAGAACGGAACATCAAAAATGATAGACCCTGCTGCTGTTCCTAGTGAGAGTAATAACCCGACGGCGACAACAATCATAAAGTTAAAAGGCAATGCTTTTTGAACAGTTTTCAAGTCGTAGGCTAAGAGCAAAAGTACAATGGCTGCTGTCGTTAACAGTCCACCAACGAAGCCGCCTCCAGGTGCGAAATGGCCCGCGAAAAAGATATGAATAGAGAAGAGAAAGATGATGAAAAACACAACATTCGTTGCGGTTTGTAAAACAACATCATTTACTTTCATCAGAATTCTCCTTTCTAGATAGCCGTAATTTAATCATGCTGTAAACACCGATTCCTGCAATTGATAGGACGGCAATTTCAAATAATGTATCAAAGCCACGATAATCTACGAGGATGACGTTCACGATATTTCCGCCTGCGGCTTCCGTAAATACGGTTTCTTTATAGTACTCAGAAATCGAAGGAATCAATTTCTGTGAGTGTGCGGATAGTGCAAGAAGTGTCATCGTAATTCCGACAGAGGCAGCAATAATTAAGTTGCCAAGGCGTAATTTTGTCGTTTCCCCGTGACGCTTTAAAGCAGGCAAGTGATGGAATGCCAATAAGAATAAGGCGACTGAAACGGTTTCGATCACGAGCTGTGTTAAGGCTAAATCAGGTGCTTTGTAGATCACAAAGAACAAGGCCACTGAGTACCCAACGCCCCCAAGTGCAATGATCGCAGCGAGTCTCGTCTTCGCATATAAGACGATCCCAACCGAGAGCACGAGGATGATGGCTGTCAAAACACCGTACAGATTCAGTGGTGCAAAACTATTCATATCCACGACAAACGCATTTTGCATGAACAGAACAAATGTTGTAATGGCCGCAATAAATGCGAACATATAAATGAGGTAGGTGCGAATGAGCCCTGTCATATAGAAGCGAGACAAGCGGTTCATCCCTTTTTCACCGAACATCATCGTTGAGTCATAGAGCGCATTTAGAGACATATATTGTGGTTGGACATCGTAAAGCTTTTGCCATCTAGCGAGTGTAAGGAATAACAACAGACCGAAGCCGACAATCCCTAACGTCATAAATAGCTCAGGTTTCCATCCATGCCAGGCAGATACTTGAATGCCGATATCAGATGGGTGATTGTATAAGCCAGCTTGCATTGAAACAACCGCTGGATTGACGAACACTCTCCCAATTAAGTTCGGAATGAAGAAGATGACCACAACAAAAGCAGCGAGAATAACTGGCGATAGTAACATGCCAAGCGGAGCTTCTTTTGGTTTCTTCGGAAGTGCTTCTTTTTTCCGTTTGCCTGCAAAAGTTTTGAAGACAAAATAACAGCTATAAACAAATGTAAAGACACTTGCAATCCAAGCGATAATTGGGAATAAAATCCCCCATGTGGAGAAATTAAACAGTTCAAAGTTAGGAATGGCCAACATCGACGTCAGGAAAAGTTCTTTACTTAAGAAGCCACCAAATGGCGGAATCCCTGCCATGGACATCGAGCCGATGAACGCAACCGTAAAGCTGACGGGCATAATGCTCATCAAGCCCCCGAGTTTACGAATGTCCCGGGTTCCAGTTTCATGATCGACAATTCCAGCGACCATGAACAAACTTCCTTTAAACAGGGCATGGTTTATGAGATGGAAGATTGCGGCAAAGGCTGCAAATTTAAAAATCGCTGCATCTGCACCACTCACATGGTAAGAAATTGCGCTTGCCCCTAGTAGCGACATAATTAAACCAAGCTGACTCACAGTAGAAAAAGCTAAAATGCCTTTTAAATCTGTCTGTTTGACAGCAAAAATGGAACCCCAGAATAAGGTCAGCAGCCCAATCCCAGTGACGAGCCAAATCCAAACTTCCGAAGAAGCAAAAATAGGGGTGAACCGTGCAACGAGATATAGCCCTGCTTTGACCATTGTTGCCGAGTGAAGGTAAGCACTTACGGGTGTAGGAGCTTCCATCGCATCTGGCAACCAAATATAGAAAGGGAACTGTGCCGACTTTGTAAAGGCACCTAGTAAAATAAGCACAAGTGCCAATGTGAAGTATTCATGCCCGACAAATGTAGAGGCATTTGCGATGAGTTCACGAATCGAGTAAGTGTCCCCCATAATGGAAAGTAGTACTAGTCCACCGAGCATCATGAGGCCACCAAATACAGTAATCATCATCGATTTGAGTGCACCAAAACGCGAACCATCGCGCGTGTACCAATAACCAATGAGTAAAAATGAAGAAATAGATGTTAGTTCCCAAAATAGATAAAGGGAAATGACATGATCTGATTGGACAATCCCTAACATCGCCGTCATGAACATTAATAAATAGACGTAGAAGTTATTTAATTGCTCACGTTTTTTATCAAGGTAGAAAATAGAGTAGAGCACAACGAGTGCGCCGATTCCCGTGATGAGCAAAGTGAAAAGTAGACTGAGCCCGTCGATATAAGCGATAAATGAAATATCGAGTGAGGGAATCCAAGACAATGTTGAGGTGTCAGTTTTTCCGTCCATCGTCATTTCAATAAAGCGTAGATAGTAAATGAACAAACCCGCAGGAATGAGAAAAACGAACCATCCTGTATGTATACCCTTAATCGCTTTATATAGGAAGGGAACGAAAAATGCCGCGATTACTGGCAAGAAAATGAGCCATACGAATTCCAAGGAAATCCTCCTTCTAAACTTATCTTTATTTTTGAACGCAAAAAAGGCTATCCCCAAAGGGCATAGGTATCCCTTGGTGACAGGCTCCTCCAAGTACGTCCAGATATTAGATTTAGGTCAGTATAACATGGTCGTCTAAAATTGTGCAACTGAAGCCCACTTGCGAAAAGGCTTGAATCGTCAACTTATTTGGTCTAATTGATTAAGAATGGATTTCTAAACAAACACCTAGGAATGGAGACTGTCTAACCAGTTGCTTTGCGTTTTAACCTTAAGTGCGGAAAGATAAAGTACAATCTTTCCCTGACGCGCTCCTGTGGGGTCCTCAGTTTGTGCTGTTCCTGCTGGAATCGAGAGTTTTGTTTCCAATCAACTAATCGCATAGGACTGCTATAGGCGCGCCCGTATATCTAGACTAGTAATAAAATTACGTTGTTTTACGTTTCAACCGGACGCGTTCCGTGGGGTGGGCGGTGAAC
>JARIDM010000285.1 GCA_029263945.1 Sporosarcina sp. | reverse complement strand
CTTCACCTAGACGTTCTTGTTGACCGTATGCGTCGTGAGTTTAACGTAGCTGCAAACGTGGGTGCGCCACAAGTATCTTACCGTGAAACATTCCGTAAATCTGCGGAAGTTGAAGGTAAGTTCGTTCGCCAATCTGGTGGACGTGGACAGTATGGTCACGTTTGGGTAGAGTTCTCTCCAAACGAAGAAGGAAAAGGATTTGAATTTATCGACAATGTTGTCGGTGGTTCGGTTCCGCGTGAATACATTGGTTCTGTTGAAGCAGGAATCCGTGATGCACTAAACAACGGTGTTATTGCAGGATATCCGCTAATCGACGTAAAAGCTCGTCTATTTGACGGTTCTTACCATGATGTTGACTCTAACGAGATGGCGTTTAAAATTGCTGGTTCTATGGCACTTAAAAACGCTGCATCAAAAGTCGATCCAGCACTTCTTGAGCCAATGATGAAAGTTGATATCACAATTCCTGAAGAATACATGGGAGATATCATGGGTGATATTACATCACGTCGTGGCCGTGTAGAAGGAATGGAAGCGCGTGGTAATGCACAAATTGTTGCTGCGATGGTTCCACTTGCTGAAATGTTTGGTTACGCAACGTCACTTCGTTCAAATACGCAAGGACGTGGCCAATTCACAATGGTCTTTGATCATTATGAAGAAGTACCAAAATCTATCAGAGAAGAAATTATTAAGAAAAATACAGGCGAATAATTGTAATTCGCTCTTGTTTCGAGTATAAATTAACTATACGATATGGGGAGCTGGAGATTTATCTCTAGCACCTATCAAAACAAAAAAATGATTCATACTTTTAAGGAGGCTTTCCAATAATGGGAAAAGAAAAATTTGATCGTTCCAAGACACATGCTAACATTGGAACAATTGGTCACGTTGACCATGGTAAAACTACACTTACAGCTGCAATCGCAACTGTACTTGCAAAAAAATTAGGTGGAACAGCTGCATCATATGCAGAAGTTGATAACGCACCTGAAGAAAAAGAGCGTGGAATCACGATTAACACGTCTCACATCGAGTACGAAACTGAAAACCGTCACTACGCGCACGTTGACTGCCCAGGTCACGCGGACTACGTTAAGAACATGATTACTGGTGCAGCACAAATGGACGGCGGAATTCTTGTAGTATCTGCTGCTGATGGCCCAATGCCACAAACACGTGAGCACATCCTACTTTCACGTAACGTAGGTGTTCCTTACCTAGTAGTCTTCATGAACAAATGTGACATGGTAGACGACGAAGAACTTCTTGAGCTTGTTGAAATGGAGATCCGTGATCTTCTTTCTGAGTATGACTTCCCAGGCGATGACATTCCTGTTATCCAAGGATCTGCGCTTAAAGCACTTGAAGGCGACGAAGCTTATGAAGATAAAATCATTGAACTAATGGCTGCTGTTGATGAGTACATCCCAACACCACCACGTGATACAGAAAAACCATTCATGATGCCTGTAGAGGACGTATTCTCAATTACAGGACGTGGTACAGTTGCAACTGGCCGTGTTGAGCGTGGAGAAGTAACTGTAGGAGATACTGTTGACATCATTGGTATCGTTGAAGAAGCTAAACAGACAACTGTTACTGGAGTAGAAATGTTCCGTAAGCTTCTTGATTATGCACAAGCTGGAGACAATATCGGAGCACTTCTTCGTGGAGTAGCACGTGAAGATATCCAACGTGGACAAGTTCTTGCTAAGCCAGGAACAATTGTACCGCACACAAAGTTCAAATCTGAAGTTTATGTTCTTTCAAAAGAAGAGGGTGGCCGTCACACGCCGTTCTTCTCTAACTACCGTCCACAGTTCTACTTCCGTACAACTGACGTAACGGGTGTTATCGAGCTTCCAGAAGGCGTAGAAATGGTTATGCCTGGCGATAACGTTGAAATGACTGTTGAACTAATCGCTCCAATCGCACTTGAAGAAGGTACGCGTTTCTCTATCCGTGAGGGTGGACGTACTGTAGGTTCAGGCGTTGTAGCTTCAATCGAAAAATAAGTTTATAGCAAAGGCACCTATCATTTATGATAGGTGCCTTTTTTTCTTGACAGAATGTCTTCCTTTTGATAAATTTAGTACATACTTTAACGCTTTACCTGGATGAAGTTTATTGGAGGGAAATATATGAACGCCGTATTAATTGCCGTATTTATTATGCTGATTTTAAGCTTGCTACGTGTTAACGTGGTTCTTGCGCTAGTTGCTGGCGCTATTGTAGGTGGATTCACAGGAGGATTAACATTTGAAGAGACGATTGCCTCATTTACAGGTGGCCTAGGTGAGGGTGCGACCATAGCGCTCAGTTATGCCTTATTGGGTGGATTTGCAGTAGCGATCTCTCAAACAGGTATCCCACAACTACTTGTGAATGCTATGCTTCGTCTTGTGAAGAAGGACGGGGAAGAAGAAAAGACTTCTTTAGGGAAGGTGCTTGTCATCTTTACGCTTTTATTAATGGCTGTCTTTTCACAAAACGCAATCCCGATTCACATTGCCTTCATTCCATTATTGGTTCCGCCGATTATTCATATTCTAAACGTATTGAAAATTGACAGACGTCTGATTGCGACGGTTTTAACGTTTGGTCTAACGGCTTCTTATACATTCCTACCGTTTGGATTTGGCTTTATCTTTCATGAGATTATCGCCACACAAATGGAAGCAGCTGGGCTTGCAATTGAGATGTCAGATATTCCAAAAGCAATGGCATTTCCTGTCTTTGGATTAGTAGTTGGGCTACTCATCGCAATTTTTGTTACATATCGAAAGCCGAGAGAATATAAAGATCGACCCATTGACAGTACCGAAGAAATTGTAGAAGTGAAGACACGTAACGTCATTTTTACCATACTCGCACTAATCGGTACCTTGGCTGTTCAGATTCCAACGCAGTCGATGATTGCGGGTGCGATTACGGGCATATCAATTCTTTATATAACTGGCGCCTTAAAATGGAAAGAAGCAGATGAACTGATTAACAAAGGGATGCAAATGATGGCATTCGTCGGATTTGTGATGATTGCAGCAAATGGTTTTGCTGCTGTCCTTAAAGACACGGGACATATTATGACACTCGTTGAAAGTGCGAGTACAATGCTTGGGGATAATAAAGGTGTAGCTGCACTTCTTATGCTGCTCGTTGGACTAGTTGTAACGATGGGCATTGGCTCTTCGTTTGCGACGATCCCAATTATTGCTTCAATCTATGTACCATTAAGCATGGCGTTCGGCTTTAGTACAATGTCGATTATTGCACTCGTAGGTACTGCAGGTGCGCTAGGTGATGCTGGGTCACCCGCATCTGATTCGACCCTAGGACCGACGGCGGGATTAAATGTCGACGGTCAACATAATCACATTTGGGATACATGTGTCCCGACGTTTCTTCACTTTAATTTGCCACTCCTTGCCTTTGGCTGGGTAACAATTATGTTCTTTAGTTAAAAAGTAAGTATTCGGAATACTATTCAATCTATTGCAACATGAAAGAGCTCCAACTATAATAATAAAAGCATCAAAAAGGATTTCGACAAAACACTTGCGGAATTCTTTTTTCTTGTGTATAATGTTGAATGTTGCTCTTTGACTGCGATGAAGCGGGAGGTTGCCGACACACCAGGCCGCATTGCCATGGCGAGTGTGTGGGAAATTTTCGTGGAGAATGTCTAGTAAATAGGCGAGAGGGAGGGAAAGTAATGGCAAAACAAAAGATTCGTATTCGTTTAAAAGCATATGATCATAGTATCCTTGATCAGTCTGCTGAAAAGATTGTAGAAACAGCTAAACGTTCAGGTGCAAGTGTATCGGGTCCGATACCTTTACCAACGGAGAGATCTGTTTACACGATTCTTCGTTCAGTACACGTTAACAAGGACTCACGTGAGCAATTCGAAATGCGCACTCACAAACGTTTAATCGATATCGTTAACCCAACACCACAAACTGTGGATGCGTTAATGAAACTCGACTTACCGTCAGGCGTAGACATTGAAATTAAGCTATAAACAATAAAGCGTTTTTAAAATGCTAATATATCACAGGAGGTGTGACAAATGGCCAAAGGAATCTTAGGAAGAAAAATCGGCATGACACAAGTCTTTGCTGAAAATGGTGATCTAATTCCAGTAACAGTAATTCAAGCTACTCCAAACGTTGTTCTTCAAAAGAAGACAGACGAGACAGATGGCTATAACGCTGTTCAACTTGGATTTGATGACAAAAGAGAGAAGCTTTCAAACAAGCCTGAACAAGGACATGTTGCAAAAGCTAACACTGCACCTAAGCGCTTCATCCGCGAATTCCGTGGATTGGACGTTAATGCACACGAAGTAGGTCAAGAAGTTAAAGTAGATACTTTCGCAGAAGGCGATATTATCGATGTTACAGGCACAACAAAAGGTAAAGGTTTCCAAGGTGTTGTAAAGCGTTTTGGTTATGCAATCGGACCTATGAGTCACGGTTCGCGTTTCCACCGTGCACCAGGTTCAATCGGTTCAGTAGATGCTCAACGTGTATTTAAAGGGAAGAGACTTCCAGGACGTATGGGTAACAAAACTGTAACGATTCAAAACCTTGAAATTGTACGCGTTGATGCTGAGCGCAACTTAATTCTAGTAAAAGGTAACGTTCCAGGATCACGTAAATCACTTGTTCAAGTGCGTAGCGCGATTAAAGGGAAGTAATCATTAAAGAAAGGAGGAAATTGGAATGTCTAAAGTATCCGTACTAAGTCAAACAGGCGCTTCAGTTGGTGACATCGAACTAAACGATGCGGTTTTCGGAATCGAGCCAAACGAAGCAGTACTGTTCGAAGCAGTGGTTCAACAACGTGCATCATTACGTCAAGGTAACCACAAAGTAAAAAATCGTTCTGAAGTTGCTGGTGGTGGTCGTAAGCCATGGCGTCAGAAAGGTACAGGTCGTGCTCGTCAAGGGTCGATTCGTTCACCACAATGGCGTGGAGGCGGTGTCGTATTTGGTCCAACACCAAGAAGTTATGCGTATAAGCTACCTAAAAAGGTTCGTCGCTTAGCTCTATTGTCTGGACTATCATCAAAAGTACGTGAAGAGAACGTAATTGTTCTTGATGGACTAACTTTTGAAGCACCAAAAACAAAAGAATTCATGCAAGTCTTAAAAGACCTTTCAATTAACAAGAAAGCTTTGTTCGTCACTGCGGACTTAGATGAAACGGTAGCATTGTCTGCTCGTAACATCCCTGGAATCAGTGTCATTACAGCTAATAGCATTAACGTGCTAGATCTTGTTGGTCATGAAAAACTTGTTATGACAAAATCTGCTGTAGAAAAATTAGAGGAGGTGCTTGGATAATGGAAGCACGTGATATTTTGAAACGTCCGGTCATTACCGAGCGTTCTTCTGAACAAATGGAAGAATTAAACAAATACACATTTGAAGTTGATACACGCGCAAATAAGTCACAAATTAAAAACGCGGTTCAGGAAATCTTCGGTGTAAGCGTTGAAAAAGTTAACGTACTAAACTACAAAGGTAAGTTCAAGCGTATGGGTAAGCACGCTGGTTATACAAACAAGCGCCGTAAAGCGGTTGTTACATTAGCAGCTGACTCTAAAGACATTGAACTATTTGAAATCTAAGTCGTAACGACATCGTTACACTAACTATATGAAGGAGGGAATACAATGGCGATTAAAAAATACAAACCTACCTCTAACGGACGTCGTAACATGACATCATCAGATTTCTCTGAGATTACAGCAAGTAAACCAGAAAAATCATTGTTGAAACCAGTTACTCGTAAAGGCGGCCGTAACAACACTGGTAGGACTACTGTTCGTCATCAAGGTGGAGGCCACAAGCGCCAATACCGTGTCATCGATTTCCAACGTCGGAAAGATGGCATTCCAGGACGCGTTGCTACGATCGAATACGATCCAAACCGTTCTGC
>JARIDM010000248.1 GCA_029263945.1 Sporosarcina sp. | reverse complement strand
ACAACATATAGTCGGGTTGAACCGTTCCCGAACAATAGGTTGTGTCGCTGTCGCAGAATAAGGTTATTATGAAATTGACGCTAGGAATGCAACAATAAAAGCCGATTAAAAATTGAATGACATGATTAATGCAAAAAAAGAGTCAAATCGACTTTATCGATTTGACTCTTTTTTTGATCGTTACTCATTCTTCTTTGTTTTGTCCGAAAGCTGATCGTTCTTCTTCGCCTGCTACTTTGGCTTCGTTTTCCCTAAAGACTTTTGTCTCGTTTGTCTCCGATGGATCTGAAAGGGGTAGTTCGCCCTTTTCTTCTATATGTTCATCTATATTCGGCTCATAATCTGCTTTGTTTGGATATTTCGCTTGTTTTTCCGTCATTCTCATTCACTCCTTCACAACTATAGTCGAAACTTTTTTTCCCATCGACGCGTCTTATCAATTGTTAGGATGGTGTCTACATGAAAAAGCTCACATACTTGTTGTATCCCATTACTGGACTGTTGTTGTTGCTATGGATTGAGCAAGGTCTGACCATCTCTTATCCCGTAAAAACAATTGCTAAATTGGTACTCTTTGTTGGGATACCTCTGATTGTCCTTCATAAAAAAGACGTTTCATTTCTTCAGTTTAAAAAGACAGATCATCAAAGTCAACGCGTAGCGATTCTGTTAGGTCTCGTGATTTTATCGATGATTATGCTCTCTTTTTATTTACTCGAAAGTGTTATTGACATCGACCTCATTCTTTTAAATCTAACGAATAATGGTGTAACCCCGACTGTATTCCCGTTTATTGCGCTTTACATTTTACTTGGTAACTCACTACTTGAAGAGTTTTTCTTTCGTGGGTTTTTAACACAATTTTTCACGCGTTCTTGGTGCCGCATCTTCATCCCTTCATTTTTCTTTGCGATTTATCACATTAGCATTTTCTTAACTTGGTTTTCTTTGCCGCTTCTCCTACTCGCCATTACAGGCCTTTGGATAGGCGGGATGCTCTTCCAAATCGTCAATGAGAAAAGCGGAACCATTTTATCGTCATGGATCATGCATATGTTTGCTGATGCTGGAATCATACTTGTCGGGATTTATATTTTCTATATTTACTAACAATTGCACATCATCGTTAGTATGGATAAGACCATCGCTTTCCAAACATCAGAAAGAAGAGGTTTTCCCTTCCGTTCCACTTTTCATCTACATCTAAACATAGCGACAAAAACGAATCTCCCGATAGCTGGTTGCTAAAGGGAAATTCGTTTTTTGGATCATTACTAAGTAATATTTTATATTGTAGGGATTTCGACTGTCACTTTAAATAGATCGCCATCTATATCGATTTTCATCACCCCTGCATGCATCTCAACGATTGACTGGGAAATGGCCAAACCTAGGCCAGAACCCTCTGTATGACGGGATGCATCTGCACGTTTGAAACGTTCAAATAAGGCTTCAGCTTCTTCATTTAATTCGTATGCGGAAACGTTTTTCACAACGAATTGTGCACGGTGGTCTATTTGTTGTAGCGTAATGTATACACGGGTTCCTGGTAAAGCATATTTAATCGCATTGACAATTAAATTGTCGAGCACACGCCACCACCTTTGCCCATCTACATAAGCAGTAATTCCATCCTCTGGTAACTTCACACGAAAATCGAGTTGTGATGTAGAAATTTCTTCTGCATGTTCTGCCAGCGCTTGTTGTAATAATTGGGTTAAATCGAGTCTTTGTTTATTGAGTTCCAAGTTGCCACTGGCCATTTTCGACACTTCAAATAAGTCTTCAATAAGCGTCTTTAATCGTTGCGATTTTTTATCCAACACGTCTACATACTTCAAACGGTCTTCAACTGATAACTCTGCTGACTTCAATAAATCCGTATAGGTAATAATTGACGTCAAAGGTGTACGTAAATCATGACTCACATTCGTAATCAGTTCTGTCTTTAGACGCTCACTTTTTGCTTGTTCAGTCATTGACAGTTGAACGCCTGCGCGAAGGTTGTTTAGATTAACCGCATGCTTCGCAAGTGGTGACTTTCCTTCGACGTTAATTTCTTTGTTCAGTTTCCCTTCAGCCATCGCTTCGGTTGCTACGAAGATTCTACTCAGATAAGCAGCCCGGCGAACGAAGAGGTACAATGCGGGGAGTCCAAAGAACAACACCAATGGGATATAGACAATGATCGCAACGGGTTGAATCAAAACAACCATAAACCCAATTCCCGCAAGAAAAAAGCCAATTAATAAAATAAACATTTGTATCCCAAGTGAACGATTTAAGAACATATCCCAGAATGCTTGAAGGAAAGAAATCGCATAGCTTTCCTTTATATCTCGCGTGAGTACATCATCCTTTTTCCATCTTTCTACAGCATTCACCAATTGAAAGGCGATTGCCCATACGCCTACGGCTAAAGCACCTAGCCAATAGACTAAATCTGCCCAAACACCGCGGTACCAATGCTGATAGTAGAAAATGGATTCCACACGGCTAAATAAAATTTCAATCGTAATAAAAACAGTAAGAAATAGTAAGATGACTTTTACATCAATTTTTAACGCATCATAATAAGGTACAAGTTTATTTTTCGTCACCCATTCCTTTCGAAACTTTAGCACTGTAAACAACAAGACAAGTGAAAGAAGTCCCATCTGCCACAAACTATAATTGGCGGATTTCATGTGATTAAATCCTTGTACATTTTCTTTTAAAAAACTACTTTCTAATGATTTCTTTGATACGAGTACCGTACCTTCAAATCTTTTTACAGGATTTTGGATTTCAGCTAAATCACGATTGGATAACCCTGTTATTTCACCAGATTCGACGGCAACAGTCCAATAGTGTTCATTCCCATAAACGTCTAATGGTCCCTCACTAGAGGTAGCTTCTAAATAGTCTACATTGCCATCAAATGTTTTTATATACGCGGCTTCATTCGTTAAGTTACCCTTTGTAAAGACTTCTCCGGTATCAATATCAGTAAGTTCATATTCGATCGGAAATGAGCTAACGTCAATCTCTTCCATATTATTTAAATATCTTTTAAGTTCACCAATTTTTTCTGCAAGAATTTTCTTTTCAATATATTCATCGCTTTCGAAGTTTTTTTCAATGTCTATCAGTTTCGCTTCACGTTCTTCCATCAACCTAGATTGAAGCGCCTGATTTCCGTCTTGTTTGGCTTCTTCAATTTCCTCTACATATTGGTCTTTAATATTGGTTATTTGTTCCGTCAATGTACCATAACGCATCCGGTGTTCGTGAATTTCCTCTGACGTAACAACTAGCTTCTCTTTCGCTTCGTCAAAATCAATTGGGTTTAAAACAACTGGACCCACTCTTGCATAAAACGCGTTGATTTCCGTTTGGAATTCTTCCGAGTCAACATACGTTTTTCCTACCAATTCTGGGGCTTGACGAATCGCAGTAGGAATCATCACAATGACTAGTGCGACGAGAATTGACCAAACAATGACCCAATAGTTGTTTCCCTTCATTATAATGTTCCTCCTTTTATCACCCTTGTAATGTACGTCACGGCTCTCGTCGAACGTTCCCAACCATTTCCAATCATTTCTATCAAGGGAGGTGAACAATAAATAATACTCCCAACTGCGACGACAA
>JARIDM010000244.1 GCA_029263945.1 Sporosarcina sp. | reverse complement strand
GCAACATATTCCGCAGTTGTTTGGGCAATCATTTTTTGCTCATCGGTAAAATCTTCAGGTGTAAAAACACGTTCTGCCTCAATGTCTTCAATTAGAAAAGCGCCACCTTTAATTAGTTCCTTCGTTTGTAATTCTGTCATTTATAATTCCTCCTTTTTAGTTAAACCGAAATTGATTTCCGCTTCAGGTGGACGCTTTCCGCAGGCTTGGCTTCAGCCGCTTCCCCCGCTACGCTCAGTCCAGGATTTCTGCTCAAGTTTTTCCCGCTGGAGTCGCCACCTTTCACTACAATTCAACATTAAACAAGCACATACCCTTAGGCTTATATGTTATAAATAGTCACATTCACTTATAGCATTTCAAAGACGCCTGCTGCGCCCATTCCGCCGCCAATACACATCGTAACAACACCGAATTGTTTCTTTTGACGCTTAAGTTCATGCATCATACGAAGCGTTAATACTGATCCTGTTGCGCCTAGTGGGTGTCCGAGTGCAATCGCGCCACCGTTAACGTTTACTTTTGACATATCTAAACCAAGATGACGAATCACTTGAAGTGACTGGGAACCAAATGCTTCGTTCAATTCCCAAAGGTCAATATCATCTACTGTTAATCCTGCAAGTTCTAGTGCTTTAGGAACGGCCACAATTGGTCCAATCCCCATGACTTCAGGTGGTACACCGCCAACAGCGAACGAACGGAATTTTGCGATTGGTTTAAGTCCTTCTGCTTCTGCTACTTCACGGTCCATAATTAGAACTGCGCCTGCGCCGTCTGAAGTTTGAGAAGAGTTACCCGCTGTAACCGAGCCAGTTACGGAGAACGCTGGACGGAGACGACCTAATACTTCAGCCGTTGTTCCCTCACGTACACCTTCATCCATTTTGAATGTAAATTTATTTTCATGTAATTTCCCTTGGTCATCAACCGAGCGCTGTACAACATCTACTGGAACAATTTCATCCTCAAACTTTCCAGCTGCAATCGCGGCTGCCGCGCGTTTATGTGACTCGACTGCAAAAGCATCTTGGTCTTCACGGCTTACGTCGTATTTTATCGCGACTTGCTCTGCTGTATGTCCCATTCCCATATAATATTCTGGTGCTGTTTCTGCTAAGTGCGCATTTGGACGAATGGTATTCCCCATCATTGGCACCATACTCATCGACTCTGCGCCACCGGCAAGAATGGCCTTTGAATGACCCAGCATAATTCGCTCTGCCCCATAAGCAATCGATTGAAGGCCTGAAGCACAAAACCGATTGACTGTAATTGCGGGTACTGTATCTGGTAATCCAGCAAGTGCGCCGATGTTGCGCGCCATATTATTGCCTTGCTCCGCCTCTGGCATTGCACAACCGATAATTAGATCATCAATTGCACCATCATATCCACCCGCACGTTTCAACGTTTCTCTTACAGCGATCGCACCTAAATCATCAGGACGAACTGTCGCTAGAGATCCTCTCTTTGCTCTTCCAACCGGCGTACGAGCACCGGCTACAATTACTGCTTCACGCATTTAACTTCCTCCTCTATGCTAGTCATAACGATTAGTTGCGTAGTGGTTTCCCCTTCACGAGCATATGCTGCATTCTTTGCTGGGACTTCGGTTCTGCCACAAGACTAAGGAATGCTTCACGTTCGAGATCTAATATATATTGCTCATCAACCAACGTGCCGTATGGTACTTTTCCACCTGCTAACACATAAGCCAATTTCTTCGCAATCTTAAGGTCATGTTCGCTAATGAATCCAGACATGAGCATTGTTTCCGCTCCGAGCAATAATGTCGCGTAGCCAGATTCGCCTGTCACTGGAACTTTTTCACGTTTCGGTGCTTTATAGCCATTTTCATATAAAGCAATTGCGATTTGTTTCGCATCATAAAGTTGATGATCCGCATTAACACTCACACCGTCTGCGAAATCTAAGAAGTTATTATCACGCGCTTCTTCACCTGACGTCGAGACTTTAGCCATCGCAATCGTTTCAAATACTTGATTGGCAACGTTTTGATAATCAATTGTCACACCGTTCGGCACACCTTTAAGGAATTTCTTATATAAGTTTAAGTTCCCTGCGCCTCCTGGAATTAGCCCGACACCTGCTTCAACAAGTCCCATATAAGTTTCAGACGTTGCTTGAATATGCGCTGCAGGTAAACAAACTTCTGCTCCGCCGCCGAGTGTCATACCAAATGGTGCTGCGACAACTGGCTTTGTTGAATATTTAATTTTCATCATTGCATTTTGGAAACTACGTATAACGAAATCAAGTTCAAATATATTGTCATCCTGTGCTTCCATAAGAATTAGGCCGAGATTCGCGCCTACACAGAAATTTTTACCTTGGTTTCCGATTACGAGTCCTTTAAAGTTTTGCTCTACTTCATCTACCGCAAAGTTAATCATTTGAAGAATATCGAGTCCAATCGCATTGGATTGTGAACGGAACTCAAGAAGTGCAACCCCATCCCCCATGTCTATTAAACTCGCACCTGAATTCTTCTTAATGACGCCGTGCGTTTTCTTATATCGTTTTAAATCGATTACTTTTTCATTTACCTGAACTGGCTGATACCCTTCTCCGTCGAAGAAATGTAACACGTTGTCTTCTTCTTTATAGAAAGTTTCATAGCCCTTATCCAGTAAACTTTGTGCGAAAGGCGGAATTTCTCTTCCTTCCTCTTTCATCTTTTCAACTGATTTCGCAACACCGATGGCATCCCAAATTTCGAATGGTCCTTGTTGCCAACCGAAGCCCCATTTCATTGCATTATCAATCCCGATAATGTCATCTGAAATTTCACCATTCAATTGGGCAGAATAAAGAAGTGTCGGTGCAAAAATGTTCCACAAAATCTCACCTGTACGGTCTTTTGCATATGCAAGCGTTTTCACACGATTGGCAAGTCCTCTTTGCTGCTTAGCCATTTCGATTGAAGGTGTCTTCAACTTTTTCGCTTCTACGTATTCGAACGTTTCTGCATCAAGTTCAAGAATTTCTTTTCCTTTTTTCAGGTAGAATCCTTGCTTTGTTTTTGCGCCTAACCATCCATTGTCTATCATTTTCTTCATGAAATTTGGTAGTTCAAATACGTTTTGTTCTTCACCTTCTGTTTGGTCATAAACGTTTTTCGCTACATGCATAAACGTATCGAGGCCAACAACATCTAACGTACGGAATGTTGCTGATTTCGGACGTCCGATTAAAGTACCAGTAACTGAATCTACTTCACCGATAGAGTAACCACGCTTCTCCATCTCTTGTAGTGTTACGAGTAAGCCGTATGTGCCAATTCGATTGGCGATAAAGTTCGGTGTATCTTTTGCAATGACCACACCTTTACCAAGTATGTCTTCACCGAAAGTCGTCATGAATTCTACAACTTCTGGTGCTGTCGTACTTGCTGGAATCACTTCTAAAAGTTTTAAGTAACGCGGTGGGTTGAAGAAATGAGTACCTAAGAAATGCTTTTGGAAATCTTCAGAACGCCCTTCTTTCATTGCCTCGATACTAATGCCCGATGTATTAGAGGTAATAATTGTGCCTGGTTTACGAACAGCATCAATTTTTTCATAAAGTGCTTGTTTAATTTCAAGGTTTTCTACAACAACTTCAATCACCCAGTCAACATCTTTTAACTGTTCGAGATCATCTTCAAAGTTACCCGTTTCAATGAGTGCTAAGTTATTTTTCGTTGTCAGTGGTGCTGGTTTTTGTTTCAACAATTTTTGTCGGGCCGTAGTTGAAAACTTATTTCTTACACTTTTGTCTTCCAGTGTAAGTCCTTTTTTTGTTTCTTCATCCGTAAGTTCTTTCGGAACAATGTCCAAAAGAATTACCGGTATTCCAATGTTTGCTAGATGGGCCGCGATTCCTGATCCCATAACGCCTGAACCTAAAACTGCTGCTTTTTTAATTTGATAAGCCACATGCAAGGCCTCCCTTTGCTCTATTTGAATGAATACTCATTCATTATTTGGGCAAAAAAAATAGAAACAATCTCTCTATGAATTCTAGTATAAATCATTATTGATATTTTCGCAATATTTATATTCAAATTAATACACCTTTTTGAATTATCTTTCTATAGGAACTGATCACATATGTTTTTCATTTATGATAATGTGCGTATGATAAAGGTTAGATCGAATTAATAAAAGATCCCATAAACGTATCGGAGGCCACTATGAAAAAGATGCTTACACTAACCCCAACCTCTCAATTTGACCCATCTATCGAAAAACGTTTTCACGCTTCTGCTTGTGGACCTGTTACCGCTTATGTGATTTTAAATTATTAC
>JARIDM010000098.1 GCA_029263945.1 Sporosarcina sp. | reverse complement strand
ATTTATGTCAGTGATTGCAGGGAATCTATTTGACCGTTTTGGTCCGCGTGGGATGGTACCAATTGGACTGTTGATGTCTATTGTAAGTTTGTTTGCATTACGAACCATTGACGCATCCACGTCTGTGTACTTTATCATCTTTTTCCATACGATAATGTTTATCGGCATCACATTAACAATGATGCCTTCACAAACAAATGGTTTAAATGAGTTGCCAAAAGATTTGTATCCGGATGGTACTGCAATTATGAATACATTACAACAAGTTGCAGGTGCAATTGGAACAGCGGTTGCCATCACGATTATGTCGATTAGTACGGCAAACTTCATAAAGGTAAACGGAGATTCAATTGCTTCACAGCTCGAAGGATCCATTCAAGGCGTCCAAAATTCAATTACTTTTGGATTAGCAATTGGCATTATTGGATTTGTTTTATCACTATTTATGCGTAGGGTTCAATAAAAATAAGTCATTCTAAGAGAGTATTTACTCACTTGGAATGACTTTTTTAATATTTAAAGATATTCAGTAAACTTAGCAATCAAATGTCAGAAGATAAATTTACTTTCAGTGTTTTAAATAGTACAATAATTTAAAGAGGGTGAAAAAAATGGAAGAATGTATTTTCTGTGGAATTATCGATAAAAAAGTAGCTGCCCATACCATTTATGAAAATGAATCTGTTTGTTGCTTCTTAGATACACACCCAATCAATAAGGGGCATATTTTAGTCGTCCCGAAAATACACTTCCAAGAATTTAGTGAGGTTGACATTCATATTTTGCAGGAAGTCATCCGTATCGCACAAAAGATGGCTGTTTTAATAGAAGAAATTTTACATACAGATGGTATAACTGTGTTGCAAGAAAATGGGATTTTTAAGGATATTGAACATTACCATATACATATTATCCCGAGATACAGAGACGATGGTTTTTATTTTGTAGAACCTGAAACGGTTGTGACTCAAGAGGATTCCACAAAATTGAAAGAACAAATGCGGGTACATCTAGATACTAAGTAAAAACAGGTGGCTCATAACACTTATTTGAAAGGGGAGTGGATATAATGCAAATTCAGTCATCTAATACGACATTTGGTTCTTATAAAACGTTGAAAAATGAAAATGTCCAAGTGAAAAATAGCTCACATCTTTTCCTGGATGAAGATGAAGAAAAGAGTCAAAAGCCAAGGCTCATCGTGAGAAGTGAAGGTGGATATATACGTAAATATGTTGTAAAGCCAAATGGTGATGAAATACTTGTGATGGAAGCTAAACAAAACGTAGCGCAAAAGGAAACACAATCAGCTGAAACGGGTGATTTAATAGACGTTGCTCATGATCAGCTAATGAAACAACTCGATGAGAAAATGAATACAGATTTAAAGCATTCTTTGTCAGTTCGGGATCAAAAGCAAGCGCTTACAAAATATAAAACGGGTATTTGATAAAACATAAGGGGTGAAATCAAATGACAATTGATGGTGTAGGCACTTATCAAGCAACAGCTACACAAAATCCGCCTGCTGTTTATGAAGAACTATCAACGAACTATGACGTTCGAAATGCTACATTTGAAGAAATTGTTGAAATATCCAATGTATTATATAATTCAGGCGAAATTACATTAAAAGAACATGCTGTGATCACATTTGACTTTGAACGTGCGACAAACAATTTAAAACAAAATGCGCCTGGAACTATTTCATCGGATTTTATATGTACAAAACGCCAGTGAATCGTAATGGTCAAAGGGATTGGATTGAAGAGTTCAGCGCAAGAGCAGCCGACCATTTTAAGGTTGGGAGCATTCTCTGTTATCAAATGAATTCAAAGGTTCTTTCGGTTTTTGAACGATTGTTGCGTTGAAAATAAAGAAATGGATATGTACGTGATATATAATTATAGCATCATAGATTTATTTTAACTTAATTAGTATTTGACGCATACTTCTGTTAACGGCCAGGATTCAAACTATTGCTTTACGTTCCAGCCTGCGCTTTCTGGAGGGCGTGTGGTGAATCACACCGCTTCGAAGGGTGTTTCACCTGTCAGGGCAAAGTTGTGCTAAAAAGCTATCCTTTTCCACAAAATATTTAGTTAAAATAA
>JARIDM010000130.1 GCA_029263945.1 Sporosarcina sp. | reverse complement strand
AATGGTATCGAACAATACTTGTGTCATAGAAACCAAAGCTTGTCGTCCAGGTAAATCTGTTTTAGCAGCAGCCGCGGCAATCGGTGCAGAACCAAGGCCGGCTTCGTTGGAGAATAATCCTCGCGCTACCCCGAAGCGAATTGCTGCTCCTATTGAACCCCCAACTGCAGCTTCTCCAGTGAACGCAAATTTGAATATCATTGCAAAAGCCTCCGGAACGAGGGAGATATTCATAACCATGACAATTGCGCCAGCAATAATATAGAATGCCGCCATAATTGGTACAAAGAATGATGTAACACGGCCAATGGTTTTAATACCACCCAGTATGACTGCACCAGCAAGTAGGACGAGAACGACACCGGTTATCCAGTGTGGTACTGCAAAAGTATTTGCCATGACATCGGCTACAGCTTTTGATTGTGTACCATTTCCAATCCCAAATGCCGCCAAAGCTCCGAAAATCGCAAACAAAACACCAAGCCATTTTTGTTTTAACCCATGCTCTAAATAATACATAGGACCGCCAGACATTTGACCATCAGCGTCTTTTACGCGGTATTTAACAGCAAGTATTGCTTCTCCGTATTTTGTTGCCATACCGAAGAATCCAGCTACCCACATCCAGAAAATCGCCCCTGGTCCCCCCAGAACAACCGCGGTTGCGACGCCGACAATATTTCCAACGCCGACAGTTGCAGCCATGGCAGTCATGAGTGCTTGGAAGTGGGAAATGTCTCCTTCTGATTTGGTGTCTTTGTTTTTGGTGAAAACTAATTTTAAAGCATAGGGTAATAAGCGTAATTGAATGAGTCCTAGTCTAAGTGTTAAAAATATTCCTGTTCCAACGAGTAAGATGAGTAATGGTGGTCCCCAAACTATGCCACCAATTTTATCGAGAAGCTCTGCAAATGCATCCATTCTATTCCCTCCTAGTTATCTTTACTTGCCTAAAAAGAGATCTCGAACTACCATCCACCTCATTTCGTATTTTCCTTACTTTTAATAGTGCGAAATATTCAGGTAATAGTCAAGGAATACTTTTATAATTCGACAAAAAGGTTTTTTATTACATGGTTAAGGGTATAATGTTGTATGCGATTAAAGAAAATGGAGGTATTTATTATGAAAAAGAGTAAATTTGGTTCATATATGTTCTTTGGTGCACTTCTTGGTGGAGCAGTTAGTTTACTTGATCGAGAAACACGTGAAACAGTGATGAAAAAATCGAATCATTTATTCTCCGGCGTACGTTACTACACAGAAAACCCAACCCTATTAAAGTCTAAGGTGCAAAATAAAGCAGAACATTACCAGTTAATGTTTGAACAAATTTCTGAAGATGCTTCTTATATTAAAGAGAAGGTCGATGAGTTGAAGCAATTAACGCCACAAGTAAAAGAAATTGTTTCGGAAACCAAAGATACATTTACAGATTCAAAAGATGAATATAAACAATTGGTTAATGAGCAATCCTTATCAAAGTAAAAAACGAAAGGAGTCGTCAACGATGAAAAGGAAAAGTTCAACAACTCCTTCGCCTGAGTCAAGGCCAACAAATCTTCATCAACCTAAAAAAAAGAGTAATTTCATAACAGATAGTGCAGTCGGACACTTTTTGGATGATGTTAAAACAGGTGACATCAACCAATTTGATGTTACGACTTTAACTGGTTTTACGAAAGAACTCATCACACGAATTAAAAAAGTAGATGTAACGGGACTAGCATCACAGCTTGCATTCTTTTTTCTTTTTTCTCTATTCCCGTTACTAATATTTCTTTTCACATTATTACCTTACTTAAATCTGGACCAATCAGAGATTTTCTTGTTAATTCGAGAGTTTGCACCTGAAAGTGTCGCTTCGTTGATTGAAGATACTGTAGGGGAAATATTAACGAAACGAAATGGTGGCTTGCTTTCGATCGGTGCAATTGCAACCATCTGGTCAGCCTCTAAAGGGATGAATGCCCTTACGAAAGCTCTAAATCTATCTTACTTTCAAGAGGAAACACGTTCGTTTGTTCTGGCACGAGCGATGTCAGTTGTTTTTACAATTATGCTGATTGCTGTACTTGTTGTAGCACTTGTGTTGCCTATCTTTGGACAGCAGATTGGTACTTTCATATTTTCCTACTTAGGACTTGAAGAAGGTTTCTTACTATTATGGAATGGCTTAAGATGGGTGCTTCCGCTTGTCTTAATATTCATCGTGTTTTCATTGATTTACTGGCTCGTACCAAATATAAAAATTCAATTGAAAAGTGTGTTATTTGGAGCAGCGTTTGCTACGATTGGCTGGATTATTACCTCCCTCGGTTTTTCATTCTATGTTGGGAGTTATGGTAATTATTCCAACACATATGGAAGTATTGGGGCCATCATTGTTCTGATGATGTGGTTATACTTGTCAGGAATTATACTGATGTTGGGTGGTCAAATTAATGCCGTCATGGGAGAACGTAGGCAGGCAATACGAGCGAAAGAAAAAAGCAATGCAATTTAATGTATGATATAGGTAAGTATAAGTAAGTATGTCCATTATTTAATGACACCGTTTATAAAGCGGTGTTTTTCTTACGTTTAATTATAGTTGTTGATTATGTCGATTAACCTTAAAGTAGGAAATCATGATAATTACTCGGACAATGAAGTGCTGAATATTATTCGAGAACGCTATCATAGGAAGTAGGAGATCATTCTATGGAAAAAAATAGTCGTCATTATAATAAGGTATCGAAAGAAGAATTGATTCAACGTATTAAAGAATTAGAAGAAGTCAATTCTCAATTGCGAAAAGATAAAAATGAAAACGAATTACTTTCGTTCCCATGGATTGGAAACTTGGGGCTTTGGCATTGGATGGTGCAGAGTGATGAGTTAATATTCAATGAAAAGAAAGCGACTAATTTAGGATACAGCAGGGAAGAGATACCAGAAGAAGTTGGCTTTGAATATTTTACATCAAAACTACATCCAGAAGATTATGATCGAGTGATGGATAACATGAGACAGCACTTATTGAATAAAACAAATGCTTTTGATTTAGAATATAGAATCCAGACGAAAGATGGTCATTACGTTTGGTATTATGACAGAGGGAAAGTGATGAAAAGAACGAAAGAGGGCAAACCGCTCGTTGTCTCTGGCATTGTTTTTGATGTGAGTAAAAATAAAAATATGGAAAATGAATTAAGAGAAGCCAATGAGAAGCTGAAACAGTTAGTAATCACGGATGAACTTACCGGTGCTTTTAATAAAAGATTTATGAACGAAAAGATAAATAGTGAAATTCAGCTTTATGATAGAACAAACACAAGTTTTTCGTTAATCATGCTTGATGTTGATAATTTCAAATTGGTGAATGATAATTTCGGTCATAATGTTGGAGACCTTGTGTTGAAAAAGGTAGTAGAAACGGTTAAGAAAAGAATTAGAAAGATTGACATTTTATCTCGTTGGGGTGGAGACGAATTCATTATATTATTACCGGATACGCAAATGCCTCATGCGATTGTTTTAGCGGAAGATTTGAAAGCAGCATTTGATCGTATAATGATAGATGAGGTAGGTAAAGTAACCTCTAGTATTGGTGTTTCAACATATACTAAAGGAGATACGATCGATACGCTCATTAAAAAAGTAGATGATTTAATGTATCATTCAAAATCAAAAGGAAAAGGATCTATTAGCTACGAATGAAGTTAAAGGGCATTTCTTGGACACCCCTAAGTATAGCTGTTTGTTCGTATTATTAACTTAACCACAATTGTTTGTTCATGAGTGGAAAAGAGGCATACTAAAATGCGTTCAAATGAAAGACCGCTCAATTTATATGAGCGGTCTTTCATTTGAACGCATTTTAGTATACCTTTTTTCCACTCATGAACAGCCAATTGTGGTTAAGTTAATAATACGAACAAACAGCTATACTTAGGGGTGTCCAAGAAATGCCCTTTAACTTCATTCGTAGCTAATAG